>NZ_JBVJCD010000010.1:0-136967 GCF_055588985.1 Streptomyces sp. NPDC041970 | reverse complement strand
CACGACAAAAGACAGGGGGCCCCCCCCCCCCCCCCCCCCCCCCCCCCCCCCCCCCCCCCCCCCCCCGCGCCCCCCCCCCCCCCCCCCCGAGGAGGCCCTGTGCGCGCTCTTCGCCGAGGTGCTGGGCGTCGACGAGGTCGGCGCCGACCACGACTTCTTCGCCCTGGGCGGCGACTCCCTGCTGGCCGCCCGGCTGGCGAGCCGCATCCGCGGCCGACTGGGCCGGGCGGTCACCGTCCGGGAGGTCTTCCGGTCCCCGACCGCCGCCCGCCTCGCGGAGGAGCTGGGCGACGGGGCGGCGACGGACGACCGCGTCCGCCCGGTCCGGCCGCGCCCGGAGCGGGTGCCGCTCTCGTCCGCGCAGCGCCGGCTGTGGTTCATCGACGAACTCAACGGCGCGTCGGCCGCGTACAACATCCCGACCGTCCTGCGCCTGGACGGGCCGTTGGACGTCCCCGCGCTGCACGCCGCGCTGGGCGACGTGGTGGACCGGCACGAGACGCTGCGGACCACCCTGCGGCCCGCGGCGGGCGACGCCGCCGGAGCGGAGGCCGCACCCGAGCAGCACATCGCGCCCCCCGGCGGCCGCCGCCTCCCGCTGCCGGTGCTCGACGTCGCCCCCGAAGCGCTCGCCGGGGAGCTGCGCGCCGCCGCGGCCCACGTCTTCGACCTCGCGCGGGACCTACCGGTGCGCGCCCAGCTCTACCGCACCGGCGAGCGGGAGCACGCGCTGCTGCTGCTGGTCCACCACGTCGCCGCCGACGGCGCGTCGATGGGGCCCCTGATCGGGGACCTGGCCACCGCCTACACGGCACGGCTCGCGGGCCGCGCCCCCGTCCTCCCGCCGCCCGAGATGGCCTACGCCGACTTCGCGCTGTGGGAGCGGCGGAGCCCGCGGCGCGCCGCCGCGCAGGCCGAGGGGATCGGGTACTGGCGCCGGGCCCTGGCCGGGCTGCCGGACCACATCCGGCTCCCCGCCGACCGCCCCCGCTCGCAGGAGCCGGTCCGCCGGGGCGGCGTCGCGCGGTTCGAGGTGCCGCCCGCCCTGTACGCCCGGCTGGCGGAGCTGGCCGCGGGCGTCGGCGCCACCCCGTTCATGGTGCTGCAGACCGCGATAGCCGTCCTGCTGAGCCGGATGGGGGCCGGATCGGACATCCCCCTGGGCACGCCGGTCGCCGGCCGCCCGGACGAGGCGCTCGACGGGCTCGTCGGCTGCTTCGTCAACACCGTCGTCCTGCGCACCGACGTCTCGGGCGACCCGACCACGGCCGAGCTGCTGGCCCGGACGCGGGACGGCGACCTGGAGGCCTTCGCCCACCAGGACGTGCCCTTCGACCGGGTCGTGGACGCGGTCAACCCCGTCCGCTCCACCGCACGGCACCCCCTCTTCCAGGTCATGCTGATCCTCAACGGCCCCGAGCAGGACCGGGACCGGGCGCGCTTCCCCGGACTGGCCGCCCGCGTCGAGGCGGTGGAGTCCGGGGAGACCAAGTTCGACCTCTCCTGGCACTTCACCCACCGCGAGGGGCCGGAGCGGGCGCTGGAGGGAGCGCTCGTCCACGCCGCCGACCTGTTCGACGCCGCCACCGCGCACCGGCTCACCGAACGCCTGCTCGACCTGCTGACCGCCATGGCCGACGACCCCGCCCGGCCCGTCGGGACCCTCGACGTCCTCAGCGCCGCCGAGCACCGCCTCGTGCGCGCCTGGGGGACCGGCACGCCCCGCACCCGCGGCGACCGCCCCGAACCGACGGCCGCGAGGATCGCCGGCCACGCCGCCCGCACCCCGCACGCGCCCGCCGTGATCGAGCCCGGACGGGTCTGGAGCTACGCCGAACTCGACGCCCGCGCCGACCGGTTGGCCGCGGCCCTGGCCGCTCGCGGCGTCGGCGCCGAGGACCTCGTCGCCGTGCTCCTGCCCCGCGGCGCGGACCTGGTCGCCACCCTGCTGGGGACTCTGCGCGCCGGCGCCGCCTACCTCCCGCTCGACGCCTCGCACCCCGCCGACCGCAACCGCTGGGCCCTCGCCGACTCCGCCCCGGCCCTGCTGGTGACCGACGCCGAGCGGCTGCGCGCGCTCCCCGCGACCACCGCGCTCCCCGTGCTGGTCCTGGGCGAGGAGGACGCCGAGACCGAACTCGCCGGCCGCGCCCCCCTCCCGCGGGACGGCGCCGGCCTCGTGCGCCCGGTGGCCGGGGACAACGCCGCGTACACGATCCACACCTCCGGATCGACGGGCCGCCCCAAGGCCGTCGTCGTGACGCGGGACGCGCTGGACGCGTTCGTCGAACGCTCCCTGGACGCCTACGGCGACGCGCTGGGCGGCGCGGGTCTGCTGCACTCCCCGGTCGCCTTCGACCTCACGGTCGTCTCCCTCTACGGGCCGCTGGCCGCGGGCGGGCGCATCCAGGTCGGGGACCTCGACGAGAACGGGATCGCCGCGTGGGAGCGGGATCGTCCGGCCTTCGTCAAGGCCACGCCCTCCCACCTCGCGCTGCTGGAGGAGTTCGGCGGCTCCGCGGCCCCCGCGACGGTGGTCCTGGCGGGCGAACAGCTCATCGGCGCACGGCTGGACCGCTGGCGCAGCCGCCACCGCGCCACCACCGTCTTCAACAGCTACGGGCCCACCGAGACCACCGTCAACTGCCTGGAGCACCGGATCGCCCCGGACGCCGGGGCGCCCGCGGGGCCGGTGCCGGTGGGCCGGCCGGTGGCGGGCGTACGGGTGCTGCTCCTCGACGACCGCCTGCGCCCGGTCGCTCCGGGCGTGACGGGCGAACTGTACGTCTGCGGGCCCGGCGTCGCCCGCGGGTACCGCGACAGGCCGGCCGCCACCGCCGAACGGTTCGTCGCCTGCCCGCACGGGCGGCCGGGGGAGCGGATGTACCGCACCGGCGACCTGATGCGCTGGAACGCCGACGGCGAACTGGTCTACGAGGGCCGGGCCGACGCCCAGGTGAAGGTGCGCGGCTTCCGGGTCGAACCCGGCGAGGTGGAGGCCGCGCTGCTGGACCTCCCCGGCGTCCGGGAGGCGGCCGTCGTCCTCGTCGCGGGGCCGCAGGGCGCGCCCGAGCGGGCGGCCGCCCCCGCCCGCCTGGTCGGCTACGTCGTCGGCGCCACCGCCGACCCGGCCGCCCTCCTGGGACGCCTGCGCGACCGGCTGCCCGACCACATGGTGCCCGCCGCCCTCGTGGAACTGGACGCCCTGCCGCTCACCCCCAACGGCAAGCTCGACCGCCGCGCCCTGCCCGCGCCCGACTTCGGCCGCCACGCGGGCCGCCGCGCGCCGGACGGCCCGAGGGAGGAACTGCTGTGCGCCCTCTTCGCCGACGTGCTGGGCGTGCCCGACGTCGGCGCGGACGACGGCTTCTTCACCCTCGGCGGCGACAGCATCGTCAGCATCCAGCTCGTCGGCCGCGCCCGCCGGGCCGGGCTGCACCTCACCGTGCGCGACGTGTTCGAGCACCCCACGGCCGCCGGGCTCGCCGCCGTCGCCCGCTCCGCGGGGCCGGGCGAGGACGCGGACCGGGCCGCGCCGGAGGCGCTCGACCCGAGCGGGCCGCTGCCCTACGTCCCGGCCGCGGCACGGCTCGTCGCCCGGACCGGGTCGATGCGCGCCCGCGGCGCCGACCGCTTCCACCAGTCGGTCGTCCTCACCACTCCCGCGAACGCGGCGGCCGACGACGTCCGGCGCGTGCTCCAGACGCTGATCGACCACCACGGGGCGCTGCGCCTGCGGGCCCCCGCGGACCGGGACGGGTCGCCGGACGGCCTGGTGGTGGCCGAACCGGGCACGGTCGCCGCCGCCGACCTGCTGCGCCGCCGCGACGCCGCCGGACTCGACGGCGCGGCGCTGCGGGAGGCGGTGGAGCGGGAGGCCGAGCACGCCCGCGACGCCCTCGACCCGAGCACCGGGGCCGTGCTGCGCGCGGCCTGGCTGGACCGGGGCGCGGACCGGGGCGGCCTGCTGGTCCTGGTGGCCCACCACCTCAGCGTGGACGGCGTCTCCTGGCGCATCCTGGCCGACGACCTCCGCCACGCCTGGAACGCGGCCGCCGCCCCCGCCACGGCGGCGCCCCTGCCGCCGGAAGGCGCCTCCCTGCGGGAGTGGGCCACCCGGACCGCCCGGCGCGCCGCCGGGACCGCCGTGACCGGCGGGCTCCCCCACTGGCGCGCCACCCTGGCGGGACTGGAGGACCCGGACGGCGAGGTGGTCGCCCTCACGACGCGGCTCGACCCCGACGCCGACACCCACGGCACGGCGCGCGAGAGCGCGCACAGCCTGCCGCCCGAGCTGACCGACGCGCTCGTCCGCACCGCGCCCGCGGCGCTCCGCGCGGAGACCGGCGAACTGCTGCTGGCGGCCTACGCGCTGACGGCGTCGCGGGTCCTGGGCGACCGGCCCGTGTTCGTGGTGGAGACCGAGACCCACGGCCGCCAGGACGCCCTCCTGCCCGGCGTCGACCTGTCCCGCACCGTGGGCTGGTTCACCTCCGTCCACCCGGTGCGCCTGCGGCCCGGAGCCGGGGCCGCACGGCTGCTGAAGGAGACCAAGGAGCGGCTGCGCACCGTCCCGGAGGCCGGACTGGGCCACGACCTGCTCCGCCGAGGCAGGGCGTCCTCCATGGGCGAGGACGGCGGGGAGCCGCCCCGTCCGCAGTTCGGCTTCAACTACCTCGGCCGGGTCGCCGTGGCCCGACCCCTCGCCGACGGCGGCGCGGACGGGGCCGGGGACTGGGCGTTCGCGGGCCACAGCGTCGTCCCGCAACCGCCCGAACTGCCGCTCGCGCACGAGGTGGAGCTGACCGTCGTCCTGGAGGACGGCCCGCGGGGACCGGTCCTCGCGGCGCGCTGGAACGCCTCCGCCCGCGCCCTGTCCCCGGCGCGGCTGACCGCGCTGGCACAGGAGTGGGAGAAGGCGCTGCACGAGCTGGCCGCCCTGGCCGGCGTCGCCGGGAGCGCGGGCCTGATCCCCTCGGAGACCGGCGCGGGCGGCCTGGACCAGGACGCGATCGAGGAGTGCGAGGCGGCGGCGGACTTCGAGATCGCCGACCTGCTCGCCCTCGCGCCCGCCCAGGAGGGGCTGCTCTTCCACAGCACCTTCGACGACGCGGCGGAGGACGTCTACGTCGGCCAGGTGGCGCTGGAGCTCCACGGCGAGCTGTCGAGCGCCCGGCTGCGGGAGGCCGCCCAGCACGTCCTCGACCGGCACGACGCGCTGCGCGCGGCCTTCCTCCAGCGCCGCTCCGGCGAGTGGAGCCAGGCGATCGCCGCCCGGACGACGGCGCCCTGGGAGGAACACGACCTGTCCGCCCTGGCCGAGGAGGAGCGGCAGCGGAGGCTGGACGCGCTGCTGGCCGGGCAGCGCACCCGCCGGTTCGACCTCGCACGGCCGCCGCTGGTGCGCTTCCTGCTCGTGACGACGGCGGCGGACCGGCACGTGCTCGCCCTGACCAACCACCACCTGGTCCTGGACGGCTGGTCGCTGCCGCTGGTGGTGCGCGACCTCATGGCCCTGTACGGGGCGGACGGCGCCGCCCTGCCCGCCGCACGGCCGTACCGCGACTACCTCGCCTGGCTCGCCGGGCAGGACGCCGACGCGGCCCGCGCCGCGTGGGAGCGGGCGCTCGCCGGGCTCCAGCCCTCGCTGATCGCCCCCGACGCCCCCCGCGGCGGGGCGGCCCCGCTCCCGCACTACCGCACCATGGACCCCGCCGTCGTCTCCCGCCTGACCGCCTGGGCCCGCGGCCTGGGCGTCACGCTGAACTCGGCGGTCGAGGCGGCGTGGGGCCTCCTCCTGGGCCGGCTCACCGGCCGGGACGACGTGAGCTTCGGCATCGCCGCCTCCGGCCGCCCCACCGACCTGCCCGGCGCGGCGGAGATCGTCGGCCTGCTGATGAACACCGTGCCGGTGCGCGTCGTCCTGGACCCCGCCGAACCGCTGGAAGCACTCGTCCGGCGCGTGCAGCGGGAGCAGGCCGCCCTCCTGGACCACCAGTTCCTCCCCCTGGCGCAGGTGCAGCAGCGGCTCGGGGCGGGCGACCTCTTCGACACCACCCTCGTCTTCGAGAACTACCCGCTGGACCCCGCCGACGGCCTCGGCGGCGGCGACGGCCTCCGGCTGGGCGGGGCGCGCGGCCACGACAGCAACCACTACCCCCTCAGCGTCACCGTCGGCCCCGCCCCCGACCTCCAACTCCGCTTCATCTACCGCCCCGACCTCTTCACACCCCAGTGGGTGGAGGACCTGGCGGCGCGGTTCGAGCAGGTGCTCGACGCCATGGCCACGTCCGGCGCCACCCCGGCGGGCCGCCTGGACGTCCTGCTGCCGAGCGAACACGCCACGCTGCTGGGCGACTGGGCGCGCGGCGGGGCGGCGAACGCACGCGAGTGCCCCGTCGCCCTCCTGGAGGAGCAGGTCGACCGCACCCCCGACGCCCTGGCGCTCGTCGAGGGCGGGGAGGGCGGACTCCGCCTGAGCTACGCCGAGTTCGACGCCCGCGCCAACCGCATGGCGCGCTTCCTCATCGCCCGGGGGCTCGGGGCCGAGGACCTGGTCGGGCTGGTCTTCCCGCGCGGCGCCGACCTGCTCACCGGCCTGTGGGGGGCGCTCAAGGCCGGTGCGGCCTACCTGCCGGTGGACGTGGACTACCCGGCCGAGCGGATCGGGCTGCTCCTCGGCGACGGCGACCCCGCCCTCGTCCTGACCACCTCCGCCCACGCCCACCTGGTGCCCGAGGCGCCGGGGCGGCAGATCCTCTGCGTCGACCTGCCCGGCCCCGCGGACGAACTCGCCCGCGCCCCGGAGGGGAGGGTGACCGACCGGGAGCTGCCGCGCCCGGTCGGGGCCGACACCCTCGCCTACGTCCTCTACACCTCCGGCTCCACCGGCCGCCCCAAGGGCGTGGCCGTCGGCCGGGGTTCGCTGGCCGCGCACGCCGTCCGCTCCCGCGACCGCTACCCGGACGCGGCCGGGGTGTCGCTGCTGCACTCCCCGGTGGCGTTCGACCTCACGGTGACCGCCCTGTTCACCACGCTGATCTCCGGCGGGACCCTCCTCCTCGCGGAGCTGGACGAGCACGCCCAGGACTCCGGCACCACCTTCGTCAAGGGCACGCCCTCCCACGTCGCCCTCCTGGACGAGCTGCCCGGCGTCCTCGACGCCGCCGGCGAGCGCCCCGGCACGCTCGTGCTCGGCGGTGAACCGCTCACCGGCGAGATACTGGAGCGCTGGCGCGCACGCCACCCGCGGGCCAGGGTCTTCAACGACTACGGGCCCTCGGAGACCAGCGTCAACTGCTCCGACCTGCTCTTCGAACCCGGCGACGAGGTGCCCGACGGCCTGCTGCCGATCGGCCGCCCGCTGCCCGGCAACCACATGTTCGTCCTCGACCACCTGCTCCAGCCCGTGCCGGTCGGCGTCGTCGGGGAGATCTACGTCTCCGGCGTCGGCGTGGCCCGCGGCTACCACGGGCGGCCCGGCCTGACCGCCGAGCGCTTCCTGCCCTGCCCGTTCGACGCGCCCGGCGCCCGCATGTACCGCACCGGGGACCTGGGGCGCTGGCGGCCCGACGGGATCATGGAATGCCTGGGCCGCACCGACGACCAGGTCAAGGTGCGCGGCTTCCGGGTGGAGCTGGGCGAGGTGGAGGCCGCGCTCGCCGCCCGCGCCGACGTCGCCCGCGCCACCGTCGTCGTACGCGAGGACGAGCCGGGGGACCGGCGGCTGACGGGCTACGTGGTCCCCGAAGGCGGGCCGGGGGCGGGCTTCGACCCGGCGGCCGCGCTGCGCGACCTCGCCGCCTCGCTGCCGTCGTACATGGTCCCGGCCGCGATCGTGGTCCTGCCCGAGCTGCCGCGCACCGAGAACGGCAAGCTCGACCGCAGGGCGCTGCCCGCGCCCGAGTACGGGACCGCCTCCGCCGGGCGGGCGCCGCGCACCGCCGCCGAGACCGCCCTGTGCGCCCTGTTCGCCGACGTGCTCGGGGTGCCCGCGGCCACCCTGGACGACGACTTCTTCGCCCTGGGCGGCCACTCCCTGCTCGCCGTCCGGCTCGCCGGCCGCATCCGGGCCGAACTCGGACTGCGGCTCGACATCCGGACGATCTTCGACCACCGCACCGTCGCGGACCTCCTCGCCGACCCGCAGATCGCCGCACAGCTCACGCACGGCGAGGCCCCCGGCGCGCGGCGCCCGGCCCCGCCCGCGCCCGAGCACGACCCGCGGACCGGCCCCGAGCGGTTGCCGCTGTCGCCCGCCCAGCGCAGGCTGTGGTTCCTCAACCGCTACGACCGGGAGGCCGGCGGCTACCACATCAGCGTCGCGCTGCGGCTCACCGGCGACCTCGACGTCGACGCCCTGCACGCGGCGCTGGGCGACCTGGCCGCCCGGCACGAGAGCCTGCGCACCGTCTTCCGCGAGGACGAGCAGGGGCCGCACCAGGTCGTCCTGCCCGCGGGGACCCCGCCCGCCGCGGCCATCGCCCCCGCCACCGCCCGCCGGCTCGACGCCCTGGTGCGCGAAGCCGTCCGCCGGCCCTTCGACCTGGCCGAGGACACCCCGCTGCGCTCCACCCTGTTCGCGCTGCCGGACGGCGAGCACGTCCTGCTCCTGGTCATCCACCACATCGCCGCCGACGGCTGGTCGATGGGGCCGCTGGCACGGGACCTGGCCGCCGCCTACCGCGCCCGCGCCGCCGGCCGCGCGCCCCGCTGGCCGGCCCCCGCCCCCAGCCCCGCAGCCCACCTGCCCCTGGGGCGGCCCCGCGGCGCCGGGGAGGACGCCGCCGACCCGGTGGAGCGCCGCGTCGCCCACTGGGCCGAGGAGCTGCGCGGACTGCCCGACGAGCTCGCGCTGCCCTACGACCGGCCGCGCCCGACGACGCCCCCCGGCTACGCCGAGCGGATCGCCTTCCGCGTCGACGCCGGACTGTACCGGGACGTGCGGGCGCTGGCGGCCCGCCACCGGGCCACCCCGTTCATGGTCCTCCACGCCGCCCTGGCCGCCCTGTGGCACCGGCTCGGCGCCGGCCCCGACATCCCCGTGGGCACCCCGGCGGCCGGCCGCGACCGGCCCGAGACCGCCGACCTCGTCGGCTTCCTGGTCAACACCCTGGTCCTGCGCACGGACACCTCCGGCGACCCGGCCTTCGCCGAGCTGCTGGACCGGGTGCGCGAGACCGACCTGCGGGCCTACACCCACCAGGACGTGCCCTTCGAGCGGCTGGTGGAGGCCGTCAACCCCGCCCGCTCGCCCAGCAGGCACCCCCTCGTCCAGACGATGCTCACCTTCGACAACGCCGCGCACGGAGCGCTCGACCACCTCCTGGACCTGCCGGGCGTGCGCGCGGAACCGCTGCCGACCGCCGAGGGCACCGCCCACACCGACGTCGAACTGACCTTCGCCGAGACCGGGTCCGCCGCGGACGGCACCGCACTCGACGCGTCCCTGCGCTACCGCCCCGACCTGTTCGACCGCACGACCGCGCAGGCCCTGGCGGAGCGGTTCGTGACGCTGCTGCGCACCGTGACGCGCGAGCCCGGCCTGCGGCTCGGGCAGCTCGACGTGACCACCGGCGAGGAGCGCCGGCGGCTGGCCGAGGCCGACGCCGCCGCACGGGCGCGGGCCGCCACCGCCGTCGCCGACCTGCCCGCGCTCTTCGCCGCCGCCGCCACGCGCGCGCCCTCCGCCCCGGCCCTCACCGACGGGACGGCGACCCTGGACTACGCGGAACTCGACGCCCGGTCCAACCGCCTGGCCCGCGCCCTGCTCGAACTCGGCGTGGGACCGGAGGACTTCGTCGCCCTCGCCGTGCCCCGCTCGGCCGACCTGGTGGTGGCCGTGCTCGCCGTGCTGAAGTCGGGCGCCGCCTACCTCGCCGTCGACCCCGACCACCCGGCCGAGCGCACCGCGTACATCCTCCACGACTGCCGACCGGTCGCCGTGCTCTCCACGACCGCCGTCCGCGAGCTCCTGCACGGCACGGTGGGCGAGGCGGTCGGCGAGGTCCCGTGGCTCCTGCTCGACGCGCCGCCGGCCGGGCTCCCGGACGGGCCGGTCACCGACGCCGAACGCCGGACCCCGCTGCTCCCCGACCACCCCGCCTACACCATCTACACCTCCGGCTCGACCGGGCGGCCCAAGGGCGTGGTCGTCAGCCACGCCAACGTCTCACGGCTGCTGGCCGCCTGCCGCGCGGCCGTGGACTTCGGGCCCGACGACGTCTGGACGCTCTTCCACTCCAGCGCCTTCGACTTCTCGGTGTGGGAGATGTGGGGGCCCCTGGCGCACGGCGGCCGGCTGGTCGTCGTCCCGCACGACGTGGCCAGGTCCCCCGGCGACCTCCTGGAGCTGCTGGGCCGCGAGCGCGTCACGGTGCTCAGCCAGACCCCCTCCGCCTTCCTCCAGCTCCTGCGGGCGGAGGCCGAGCGGGGCGTCGCTCCGGAGACCACCGCCGCGCTGAGGTACGTCGTCTTCGGCGGGGAGGCGCTGGACACCGCCCAACTCGCCCCCTGGCGGGGCCGCCCGGTCCGCCTGGTCAACATGTACGGGATCACCGAGACGACCGTGCACGTCACCCACCTGGAGCTGGACGACGCCGCCGTGGAACGCGGCGGCAGCCCGATCGGCGCCCCCCTGGACGACCTGCGCGCCCACGTGCTCGACGAGGGGCTGCTCCCCGTGCCGACGGGCGTCGTGGGCGAGCTGTACGTCGCCGGCCCCGGCCTGGCCCGCGGATACCGCCGCCGCCCCGGCCTGAGCGCCGCCCGCTTCGTCGCCGACCCGTTCGACGCGGGCGGCCGGATGTACCGGACCGGCGACCTCGTCCGGCGCACGCCGGACGGCGGCCTGCACTACGTCGGCCGGTCCGACTCCCAGGTCAAACTGCGCGGCTACCGCATCGAGCCCGGCGAGATCGAGGCCGCCGCCCGCCGCCACCCCGACGTCGCCCAGGCGGCGGCCGCCGTGCACGGCGAGGGACCCGACGACCGGTACCTGGTCTGCTACGCGGTGCCGGCGGCGGACGCCGAACCCGACCCGCACGAGGTGCGCGCCCACCTGGCCGAAGCCCTGCCCGGCTACATGGTCCCCGCCGCCGTGGTGCTGCTGCCCGCCCTGCCGCTGACCCCCAACGGCAAGCTGGACCGGGCGGCGCTGCCCGCCCCGGACCGGGCGGAGTGGGCCGCCGGCGGCGCCCCGGCCGGACCGCGCGAGGAAGCCCTCTGCGCCGCCTTCGCCGACGTCCTCGGCGTCCAGGAGGTCAGCCGCGACGCCGACTTCTTCGCCCTGGGCGGCCACTCGCTGTCGGCGGTCCGGCTCATCAGCCGCATCAGGTCCGCGCTCGGCGTGGAGATCGGCATCCGCACGCTCTTCGAGGCGCCCACGCCCGCCGCGCTGTCCCGGCGACTCGACGCGGCCGGGACCGGACGGCTCCCCCTCCTCCCGCGACGGCGGCCGAAGCGCGTCCCGCTCTCCTCCGCCCAGCGCAGGCTGTGGTTCCTCGGGGAGCTGGAGGGGCCGAGCGCCACCTACAACATCCCGCTCGCGCTGCGGCTGCGCGGCCGGCTCGACGTCGACGCCCTGCGCACCGCGCTGGCCGACGTGGTGGGCCGGCACGAGGCGCTGCGCACCGTCTTCCCGGCCGAGAACGGCGCCCCCCGCCAGCACGTGGTCGCACCCGAACAGGCCGCGCCCGCCCTGGACGTCCGGGACGTCGCCGAGAGCGAGCTGCCCGCCGCCCTCGCCGACGCCCGCGGACACGCCTTCACCCTCACCGAGGACCTTCCGCTGCGGGCCGCGCTGCTGCGCACCGGGCCCGCCGACCACGTCCTCTCCCTCGTCCTGCACCACATCGCCGGCGACGGCTGGTCGCTCGCCCCGCTCGCCCGCGACCTGAGCACCGCCTATGCCGCAAGGCTGGAGGGCCGCGCCCCGCAGTGGCGGCCCCTGCCGGTGCAGTACGCCGACCACACCCTCTGGAAGGAGGAGCTGCTCGGCGCGGCGGACGACCCCGACAGCCTCTTCTCCCGCCAACTCGCCTTCTGGCGCGAAGCGCTGGAGGGCGCGCCGGAACAGATCGAGCTGCCCACCGACCGGCCGCGCCCCGCGATGGAGAGCCACCGCGGCGCGATCCACCGCTTCACCCTGCCCGCCCCGCTGCGCGACCGGCTGCGCGCCCTGGCGCACTCCCGGCAGGCGACCCTCTTCATGGCCCTGCAGGCCGGTCTCGCCGCGCTGTTCGCCAAACTGGGGGCCGGCCGGGACATCGTCCTCGGGGCCCCGGTCGCCGGCCGCGGCGACGAGGCGGTCGACGACCTCGTCGGCTTCTTCGTCAACACCCTGGCGCTCCGCACCGACCTCGGCGGCGACCCCACCTTCGAGGAGCTGCTCGACCGGGTCAGGGACGCCGACCTGTCCGCCTTCGCCCACCAGGACATCCCGTTCGAGCAACTGGTGGAGGCGCTCAACCCCACCCGCTCCCTCTCCCGGCACCCCGTCTTCCAGGTGCTGCTGGCCCTCCAGAACAACGAGCGCGGCGAGGCCGCCATGCCCGGCCTGGAGGTCACCGTCGAACGCCCCGCCGAGGCCCCGGCCAAGTACGACCTCTTCGTCAACCTGGTCGAGTCCCCGAGCCCGGACGCCGGCGCGACCGCCGTCGAGGGCGCGGTCGAGTACGCCACCGACCTCTTCGACGCTCGCACCGTCGCCCGGCTGACCGCGCGCTACCACGACCTGCTCCTGGCCGCCGTCGAGGCGCCCACGACACGGCTCAGCCGGATGCCCGTGCTCGACGCGGCCGAACGCGGCGCGCTCGCGGCCGAATGGGACGCCGCCGCCGCGGGCCCGCCCGAGGACCTGGTCGGCCTCTTCCGCGCCCGCGCCGCCGAGGCGCCGGACGCGGTGGCGGTCCGCGCCGCCGGGGACAGCCTCACCTACGCCGAACTCGACGAGCGGGCCGGCCGGGTCGCGGCGGTGCTCGCCGGGCACGGCGCCGGCCCGGAGAGCCGGGTCGCGGTCTGCCTGCCGCGCACCGCCGACCTGGTGGTCTGCCTGCTCGGCGTCCTGCGGGCCGGGGCCGCCTACGTGCCGCTGGACCCGGAGTACCCGGACGGGCGCATCGCCGCGATCCTGGCCGACACCCGCCCGGCGGCGCTGCTCACCACGGCGGACTGCCGCCCCGCGATCACCGGGGCCGCGACCGCCGCCGGCGCCGCCGTCCTCCTCGCGGCCGACGCCGCGCACGGCACGGGCCCCGCGCCCGAGGGCCCCGCCCCGCTGCCCGACCAGGCCGCGTACGTCCTGCACACCTCGGGCTCCACCGGCCGCCCCAAGGGCGTGGTCGTCAGCCGGGGCAACCTCGCCAACCTCCTGGCCGACATGCGGGACCGGCTGCGCCCCACCGCAGACGACCGCCTGGTGGCGGTCACCACGGTCAGCTTCGACATCGCCGCGCTCGAACTCTTCCTCCCGCTGGTCAGCGGCGCCGGACTGGTCCTGGCCGACCGCGCCGCCGCACGGGACCCCGAGGCGCTGGCCGCGCTGCTCACCGAGAGCGGCGCCACCATCCTCCAAGCCACCCCGACCACCTGGCAGTTGCTGGCCGAGACCGCCCCCGACGCCCTGCGCGGGCTGCGCAAACTGGTGGGCGGCGAAGCCCTCCCCGCCTCCCTGGCCTCCCGGCTGCGCGACCTCGGCGGCGAACTCGTCAACGTCTACGGGCCCACCGAGACCACCGTCTGGTCCACCGCCGCCCACCTCGACCGGGTCGCCGGCGGCGCCCCGCCCATCGGCCGGGCCCTGCGCGCCACCCGCGCCTACGTGCTGGACGAGTGGCTGAACCCGCTCCCCGAGGGCGTGCCCGGCGAGCTGTACCTGGCCGGCGCCGGCGTGGCCCGCGGCTACCTGGGGCGCGGCGGCCTGACCGCGGAGCGCTTCACCGCCGACCCCTTCGGCGCGCCCGGCAGCCGGATGTACCGCACGGGCGACCTGGCCCGCCGCCGCGCGGACGGGGAGCTGGACTTCCTCGGACGCACCGACCACCAGGTCAAGGTCCGGGGCTTCCGCATCGAGCTGGGCGAGATCGAGACGGCCCTCGGCGCGCACCCGCACGTCGCCGGGGCGGTCGTGGTCGCCCGCGCCGCCCCCGGCGCGGCCCCCGCGCCGGGCGGCCGCGCGGACGGCCCGGCCCCGCGGCGGCTGGTGGCCTACGTGGTCGCCGAGCCCCACCGCGCCACCCCTGACGACAGCCGGGAGCGCGACCGGCTCGACGAGTGGCGCGAGGCCTACGACACCCTCTACAGCGGCTCCGCGCCCGCCCCCCTCGGCCACGACTTCGGGATCTGGCGGAGCAGCCACGACGGGCAGCCCATCCCCCTGGACGAGATGCTCCAGTGGCGGGCGGCCACGGTGGACCGCATCCGGGCGCTGCGGCCCGCACGGCTGCTGGAGATCGGCGTCGGCACCGGGCTGCTGCTGTCGGAGCTGGCGGAGGACTGCACCGCGTACCACGGGACCGACCTGTCCGCACAGGCGATCGAGACGCTGCGCGACCAGGTCGGCGCGGAGCCCGCGCTGAAGGAGAAGGTCGAGCTGCACGTCCGCCCGGCACACGACTTCACCGGCCTGCGCCGGGGCTTCTACGACACCGTCGTGCTCAACTCCGTCGTCCAGTACTTCCCCGACGCCGACTACCTCACCCGCGTGCTGCGCGGCGCACTCGACCTGCTCGCCCCCGGCGGGCGGCTCTTCGTCGGCGACGTCCGCAGCCTGGCGCTGCTGCGCGCCTTCCGCGCCTCGGTCGAGGCCGGCGACGCCGCCGTCACCGACGCCCCCGCCGCCGTGCTGGCGGCCGCCGACCGCAGGGCGGCCGCGGAGAACGAACTCGTCGTCGACCCGGTCTACTTCGCGCGGCTGCGGCGGGAGACCGGCGAACCGCTCCTGCTGGACGTGCGCGTCCGGCGCGGAAGGCCGCACAACGAGCTGACGCGCTACCGCTACGACGTCCTGCTGGCCAAGCCGGAAGCCGCGACCGCACCCCCCGCCGCGCCCCCGGCCACCGAGCTGCGCTGGGCGCGGGAGGTCGGCGACCGGGCGCGGCTGGCCGAGCTCTGCGCAGCGCACCCCGGCGCGCTGCGCGTCACCGCGATCCCCAACGCCCGCGTACGGCGCGAGACCGCCGCACTCGCCGCCCTGGAGGACGGGCAGGCGGTCGCCGCGGTGCGCCGGCTGCTGGAGGGGCCCGCCGACGGGGTGGACCCGGAGGACCTGTACGCCGTCGCGGCGGCGGCCGGACGCACGGCCTGGGTGACCTGGTCGGCCGAGGGCCCGCCGGACACCGTCGACCTGGTGCTGGCCCCGGCGGGCGCGGACGGCGCGGCGCCGGTGGCGCCGCCCGCCGAGCTGTGGCCCGGCGAGCCGGACGCCGGCCGGCCGGGGACCAACGACCCGTCCGCCGGACTCCACCACCGCGAACTGGCCGCCGAACTCCGCGCCCACCTGGCCGAACGGCTGCCGGACTACATGGTCCCCTCGGCCGTCGTCGTCCTCGACGCCCTCCCGCTGACCGCCAACGGGAAGGTGGACCGGGCCGCACTGCCCGACCCCGACCCGGCGGGCGCGGCCGGCGACCGCCCGCCGCGCACGCCTCGGGAGGAGCTGCTCTGCACGCTCTTCGCCGACCTGCTGGGCCTGGGCCGGGTCGGCGTCCAGGACAGCTTCTTCGGCCTGGGCGGCGACAGCGTCCTGTCCGTCCGGCTCGTCAGCCGCGCCCGCGAACACGGGCTGCCGCTGACCACCCGCGACGTCTTCGAGCACCACACCGCGGCCGCGCTCGCGGCGGCCCTGGAGGGCAGGGAACCGGAGCCCGAACCGGCCGGCGACCTGCCGGAGCCCGGCGCCGCCGCCCCGCGGCCCATCAGCGTCGACGAACTCGCCGAGCTGGAGGACGAGCTCGGCGCGGACTGGGAGGAGATGCAGTGAGCGGTCCGCAGCGCATGGTCGAGGAGGTCCTCGCGGTCACCCCGCTCCAGGAGGGGCTGCTCTTCCACGCGGTCTTCGACGAGAACACCCCCGACGCCTACGTCAGCCGACTGGTCCTCGCCCTCTCCGGAGAGCTGGACGCCGACCGGCTGCGACGGGCCGCGCAGGCGCTGGTGGCACGCCACCCGGCGCTGCGCTCGGCCTTCCGCCAGCGGCGCTCGGGGGAGTGGTTCCAACTGGTCGCCACCCGCCCCGCCGTGCCCTGGCAGGAGCTGGACCTGCGCTCCGTGGGCAGCCCGGCGGAGGCGGACAAGCACCTGGAGGCGCTCCTGGACGAGCACCACCGCACCGGGTTCGACCTCGGCCGGCCGCCCCTGCTGCGCTTCCTGCTGGCCAGGACCGGCGAGGACCGCCACCAGTTGGCCGTGACGTACCACCACATCGTCCTCGACGGCTGGTCGATGCCCATCCTGATGCGGGAGCTGGTCGCGCTGTACGGCAGCGGCGGCGACCCCTCCGCGCTCCCGCCCGTCCGCCCGCACCGCGACCACCTCGACTGGCTGGCGCGCCGCCCGCCCGAGCAGAGCGCCCGCGCCTGGCGGCAGGCGCTGGCGGGGCTGCCCGGCCCCACCCTGGTCGCCCCCGGCGCCGACCGCAACGGCCCGCTCCCCAGGTCGGTGTGGACCCGGCTCGGCGAGCGGGACACCCGCGCCCTCGGCGCGTGGACGCGCGCCCGCGGGGTGACGGTCAACTCCGCGGTGCAGGCCGCCTGGGCGACCGTGGTCGGCCGCCTCACCGGCCGCGACGACGTCGTCTTCGGGACGACCGTCTCGGGGCGGCCGCCGGAGCTGCCCGGCGCCGAGGAGATGGTCGGGTTCTTCATCAACACCGTGCCGACCCGCGTGCGGATGCGGCCGGGCGAGCCGGTCGGCGACCTCGTCGTCCGGCTCCAGCGCGAGCAGACCGCCCTCCTGGAGCACCAGCACGTCAGGCTCTCCGACATCCAGCGCTGGACCGACCGGACCGTGCTCTTCGACACCTCCACCGCGTTCGAGAACTACCCCGCCGACGACCTCGCCGCCGTCAGCTCCTCCGACCACGCGGGCCTGCGCGTCGAGGGGGGCTCCGGCCTGACCACCAACCACTTCCCCCTCTCCCTCTACGCGCTCCCCGGCCCGGCGCTCCGCCTGCGCCTGGACCACCGCCCCGACGCCGTGGACGGCGTCACCGCACGCCACGCGGCGGACCTGATGGAACGCGCCCTGACCGCCGTCCACAGCGCCCCCGCCACCTTGACCGCCGCACTCGCCGCCACCCCCGCGCCCGCCCGCGCGCCGCGCCCCGCGCCCCGCGCCGCCCCGCGGAGCCGCCCGACGACGATCGTGGACGCGTTGGAGGCGCGGGTGCGCGCGACCCCGGCCGCCCCCGCCGTCCTCGCCGGCGGCCAGGAGCTGACCTACGCCGAACTCGACGCCCGCGCCAACCGGCTGGCACGCCTGCTGCGCGAGCGCGGCGTCGGCCCCGAGAGCCGGGTCGCCCTCACCGTCTCCCGGAACGCCTGGCTGCCGGTCGCGGTCCTCGGCATCCTCAAGGCGGGCGGCTGCTACGTCCCCGTGGGCGCCGCGCTGCCGCAGGAGCGCGCCGCCCACATCCTGCGCGAGACCGCACCGGTCTGCCTGCTCACCGACCCCGAGGCCGAAGCCGCCCGGACCCGGCCCACCGCCACCCGGGCGCAGGACCGGCCCGAGACCGCGCCGGGCGGCGTCGAGCGCGTCGTCCTGACCGGAGCGCTCCTCGACCGGTACGACCCGGCCGCACCGACCGACGCCGAACGCGCCGGGCCGCTGCTCCCCGGCCACCTCGCCTACATCCTCCACACCTCCGGCTCCAGCGGCCGGCCCAAGGGGGTCGCGGTCGAGCACGCCCAGGTGACCGCCCTGCTGTCCTGGGCCGCCACCGGCCTCGGCGCCGACCGGCTGCACCGCACCGTGGCCGCCACCTCGGAGAGCTTCGACGTGTCGGTCTTCGACACCCTCGTCCCGCTGCTCACCGGCGGCCGCATCGAGATCGTGGAGAACACCCTGGCCGTCGCCGACCGGGCCGGCGGCGAACCCTCCCTCCTGAACGCCGTCCCCTCGGCCCTGCAGGCGCTGCTGGAGCGCGGCGAGCCGCTCGCCGTCGACACCTTCCTCTGCGCCGGCGAGCCCTTCCCCGCCTCGCTGGCCCGAGCCCTGCGTGCCGCGTTCCCGCGGGCCCGCGTGGCCAACCTCTACGGCCCGACCGAGACCACGGTCTTCGTGACCGCCCGGTTCCTGGACGGAACCGAGGACGGCGCGCCCCCCATCGGCCGCCCGCTGCCCGGCGTGCGCATCCACCTCCTCGACCCCTGGCTCCGCCCCGTGCCGGACGGGGTCGTGGGAGAGCTGTACATCGCCGGCGACCACGTCACCCGCGGCTACTGGCAGCGCCCGGACACGACGGCCGAACGCTACGTCGCCGACCCCTTCGGCGCGCCGGGCGCCCGCATGTACCGCAGCGGCGACCTCGGGCGGCTCCGCCCCGACGGGGAGATCGACCTGGTCGGCCGGGCCGACGGCCAGGTGAAGGTGCGCGGGCACCGGGTCGAGCTGGGGGAGGTGGAGGCGGTGCTGGCCTCCCACCCGGACGTCGGGCAGGCGGCGGCCGCCGTGCACGAGGGCGGACCCGCCGGACCGCGCCTGGTGGGCTACGTCGTCCCCGGCGCGGCGGCGCCCGACCCGGCCGCGGTCCTGGACCACGTACGGCGCAAGGCGCCCCCGTACATGGTGCCCTCGGCGCTGGTGGTGCTGGACGAGCTGCCGCTGACCGCCAACGGCAAGCGGGACCGCGCCGCGCTGCCGCCCCCGCCGGACCGCAGCGACGCCACGCGGGCGCGCGCCCCCCGGGGCCCGCACGAGACGATCCTGCTCGGCCTGTTCGCCGACGTGCTCGGGGTGCGCCCGGCCGGCATCGACGACGACTTCTTCGCGCTGGGCGGCCACTCGCTGCTCGCCACCCGCCTGGTCAGCAGGGTGCGCACCACCCTCGGAGCCGAACTGGCGGTACGGGACCTCTTCGAACACCCCACGGTGGCCGCCCTGTACGCCAGGATCGCCCGTGCCGGGGCGGCCCGGCCGCCGGTCTCCCGCGTCCACGAGCGGCCCGCCCGCATCCCCCTGTCGTTCGCCCAGCGGCGGCTGTGGTTCCTCCACCGCCTCCAGGGCGGCAGCGCCGCCTACCACGTCCCGCTCGCGCTCCGCCTCACCGGGAGCCTCGACACGGCCGCGCTGCGCGGCGCGCTCGCCGACGCGGTCGCCCGGCACGGAAGCCTGCGCACCGTCTTCGACGAGGACGCCGAGGGCCCCCACCAGGTCGTCCAGGACGCCTCGGCGGCCGCCCGGCTGCTCACCCTGGCCCCGGAGCAGGTCGAGGACCCGCTGCGGGCGGCCGAGGAGGCGGTGGCCGAGCCCTTCGACCTCACGACCGGGCCGCCCCTGCGGTGCCGGCTGTTCACCCGGCCCGCGGACCCGGCGGACCCGCGTGCGGGCCGGGAGCCGGAGGAACACCTGCTGCTGCTGGTGGTCCACCACATCGCGGCCGACGGATGGTCGCTGCGGATCATCGCGCGGGACGTGGCCGCCGCGTACGCCGCCCGCCTGCGCGGCGAGGTCTTCGCACCCGCCCCGACCCCCGTCGACTACGTCGACCACACCCTGTGGCAGCACCGGGTGCTCGGCGGCCCCGACGCGGACGGCGGCCCGCTCGGCGACCAACTCGCACACTGGCAGGGGCGGCTGGCCGGCCTGCCGCAGGAGATCGCCCTGCCGGCCGACCGGCCGCGCCCGGCCGCCTCCACCCACCGGGGCGAGGACGTGGACTTCGCCGTCCCCGCCGCCACGACCGCGCGGATCAGGGAGCTGGCGGGGGCCGCCGGCGCCACGCCCTTCATGGTCCTCCAGGCCGCGCTGGCGGTCCTGCTGCACCGCATGGGGGCGGGCACGGACATCCCCCTGGGCACCCCGGTCGCCGGACGCACCGACAGCGCGGTGGAGGGGGTCGTCGGGCTCTTCGTCAACACCCTGGTCCTGCGCACCGACCTGAGCGGATCGCCCACCTTCAAGGAGCTCCTGGGCCGGGTCCGCGCCACCGCCCTGGACGCCTACGCCCACCAGGACGTGCCCTTCGAGCGGCTGGTCGAGGTGCTCGCCCCCGAGCGGTCCCTGGCCCGCCACCCCCTCTTCCAGGTCTCCCTCGTCCTGCAGAACCTCGACGAGGCCGCCGCGGCGGCGGACGGGCTGCCCGGACTGCGCGCCGAAGCGGTCCGCACCCGGCGGGACGGCGCGAAGGTCGACCTGTCCTTCGTGCTCGCCCCGAGCGGACCGGAGGGCGGCGACATGCCCGGCGTCCTCACCTACAGCGCCGACCTCTTCGACCGCGCGACCGCCGAGGCGCTGGTGGAGCGGCTGCTGCGGGTGCTGGACCAGGTGCTCACCGCCCCCGCCGCCCCTGTGGGCCGGGTGGACGTGCTCCTGCCCGGCGAGGCGCGGCGCGCGCTGGAGCACAGCCGCGGGCCCGGCGAGGCGGGAGGCGCGGACGAACCGCTGGCCCGCTTCGAGCGGTGGGCGGCGACCACCCCCGACGCCCCCGCCCTGCGGTGGGACGGCGGCCGGCTGACCTACGCCGAGCTGGACCGGAAGGCGGACGCGGTGGCCCGCGTGCTCATCGGGCGCTCCATCGGCCCCGAGGACGTGGTCGCCGTCGTCGCCCCGCGCGACCCGGACGTGGTGGCCGCGCTCCTCGGCGTGCTCAAGGCCGGGGCCGCGTACCTGCCGATCGACGAGGCGTGGCCGGTCGAACGGCGGCGGCGCGTGATCGCCGACGCCGGGGCCCGTCTGCTCCTGGCCGCCGGGGACACCGGGGCCGCCCGGAGCGCCTTCGGCCCCTCCAGCGGGCCGGGCGCCGACGTCCTCGGCCTCGCGGACCCGGCCTTCTCGGCCCCCGGCGGCCCCGCCCTCCCGGCGCGCCGCCACCCGCGCTCGCTCGCCTACGTCATCTACACCTCCGGCTCCACGGGGCGCCCCAAGGGCGTGGGCGTGGAGCGCCGGGCCCTGGCGCAGTACGTGGAGGGGGCCGTCCACCGCTACCCGGACGCGGCGGGCACGGCCCTGCTCCACTCGCCGCTGACCTTCGACCTCAGCGTCACCGCCCTGTTCACCCCCCTCGCCTCGGGCGGCTGCGTCGTCCTGGGAGAGGTGGACGCGCCGGCGCGGGACCGGCCGGTGGGCTTCCTCAAGGCGACGCCGTCCCACCTGCCGCTGCTGGAGCGGGGCCCCGGACCGCTGGGGGAGAGGGGCACCCTGGTGCTGGGCGGCGAGGCGCTCGACGGCCGGGCCCTGCGCGCCTGGCGGACCGCCCACCCGCACGCCGAGGTCGTCAACGCCTACGGCCCCACCGAACTGACCGTCAACTGCGCCGAGCACCGCATCGCGCCCGGCGACCCGGTGCCGGACGGGCCGGTGCCGATCGGCCGCCCGTTCGCCGGCGTCCGGGCCATGGTGCTCGACGCGGCCCTGGCCCCCGCGCCCCCCGGCGTGGCCGGGGAGCTGTACGTCGCCGGGCCCGGAGTGGCCCGCGGCTACCTGGGGCGGCGCGCGTTGACCGCCGAACGGTTCGTGGCCTGCCCGTTCGGGGAGCCGGGGGAGCGGATGTACCGCACCGGCGACCTCGTCCGCCGCCTGCCCGGCGGCGAACTGGAGTACGTGGGCCGCACGGACGAGCAGGTGAAGCTGCGGGGCTTCCGGATCGAACTCCCCGAGGTGGCGCGCGCCCTGGCCGCCGCGGAGTCGGTCGCCCGCGCGGTCGCCGTCGTACGGGAGGACCGTCCGGGTGACCGGCGGCTGACCGGCTACGTGGTCCCGGCGGCGGGCGCCCGCCCGCACGAGGACGACCTGCGCGCCGCGGTGGCCCGCGTCCTGCCCGACTACATGGTGCCGTCCGCCGTCGTGGTCCTCGACGCACTGCCCACCACGCCCCACGGCAAGCTCGACCGCCGCGCGCTCCCCGCCCCCGCCCACCGCTCGCCGGCCGGCCGGCCGCCGCGCGACGAGCGCGAGCGGGCCCTGTGCCGGATCTACGCCGACGTGCTCGGCCTGCCCGAGGTCGGCGCCGAGGACGACTTCTTCGCCCTCGGCGGCCATTCCCTGCTCGCCACCCGGCTGGTCAACCGCATCCGGGCCGAACTCGCCGAAGAACTGGACGTACGGACCGTGTTCGAAGCACGAACGGTCGCCGCCCTGGCGGCACGGCTGCGAACCGGCCGCCCTGACACCCGCCCCGCGTTGCGACGGATGTCGCGGTCGGAGGACTTGTGATGCTTCCCCTCTCCCTCGCCCAGCAGCGGCTGTGGTTCCTCCACACGATGGACGGCCCCAGCTCCACGTACAACATCCCCACGGCGCTGCGGATGACCGGCGCGCTGGACGTCGCCGCGCTGCGCGAGGCGCTGCACGACGTCGTACGGCGCCACGAGACGCTGCGCACCGTCTTCCCCGACGCCGGCGACGGCGCCCGGCAGCACGTCCTGCCCGCCGCCGACGCCGCCGCGGAGCTGGCCGTCACCCGGTGCACCGAGGCCGAGCTGCCCGCGGCCCTGGCCGAGCAAGCCGGCCACGCCTTCGACCTGGCCCGCGAAGTACCGCTCAGGGCCGAGCTGTTCACGCTCGGCGAGCGGGAGCACGTGCTGTGCCTGGTGATCCACCACATCGCCAGCGACGGCTGGTCGCGCACCCCGCTCGCCCGCGACCTCACCACCGCCTACGCCGCCCGCACCGCCGGACACGCCCCGGAGTGGGAGGAACTCCCCGTCCAGTACGGCGACTACACCCTCTGGCAGCGCGAACTCCTCGGCTCCGAGGACGACCCCGAGAGCCTGCTCAGCCGCCAGACGGCGTACTGGAAGCAGCGGCTCGCCGGTCTGCCGGACGCCGTCGAACTGCCCCTGGACCGCCCCCGTCCGCCGATCGCCGGCCACCGCGGCGACACCGTCCCCTTCACCCTGCCGCCCCGGACCCACGAGCGGATCGCCGCGCTCGCCGCCCGCCACGGCGCGAGCACCTTCATGGTGGTGCAGGCGGCCCTGGCCGGCCTGCTGTCCCGACTCGGCGCGGGCACGGACATCCCCCTGGGCACCCCGGTGGCCGGACGCACCGACGAGGCGCTGGAGGGGCTGATCGGCTTCTTCGTCAACACCCTGGTGCTGCGCACCGACACCTCGGGGAACCCGACCTTCGACGAACTGGTCGAACGGGCCCGCGAATGCGCCCTGGACGCCTACGCCCACCAGGACGTGCCGTTCGAGCGACTGGTGGAGGCGCTCGCGCCCGAGCGCTCCCTGGCCCGCCACCCCCTCTTCCAGGTGAGCGTGAGCCTCCAGCACGCCACCGCGCACACGGCCCTCCTGGACGGCCTGGAGATCGCCCCGCTGGACACCGGCTGGCGGGCGGCCAAGTTCGACCTGTCCTTCGACCTCCTGGAGAAGCGCGGCGCCGACGGCCGCCCGGACGGCATCGCCGGCACCGTCGAGTACTCCACCGACGTCTTCGACGCCGCGACCGTCCGCGGGCTCGGGGAACGCCTCGTCCGCCTCCTGGAGGCCGGGACGGCCGACCCCGCGACGCGGCTGCTCTCCATCGACCTGCTCTCCGCCGCCGAACGGCGGCGCGCACTGGAGGAGTTCGCCGCCGAGCCCGCGGCCGACGAGGCGCTGGAGGCGGTCTGCGACACCTTCGCCCGCCAGGCGGCCGCCACCCCCGAGGCCCTGGCCGTCGTCGGAGGCCAGGTCGCGCTCACCTTCGCCGAGGCCGACGCCCGCGTCTCCCGGCTGGCCCGGCTGCTCATCTCCCGAGGCGCCGGCCCCGAGACCCGCGTCGCCGTCTGCCTGGACCGCGGGGCCCTGTGGCCGACGACCGTGCTGGCGGTGCTGCGCAGCGGCGCGGCCTACGTACCGCTGGACCCGCGCTCCCCGCACGAGCGCCTGGCCTCCGTCGAACGCGACGCCGCCCCCCTCCTCGTCCTCGCCGAGCGCGCCACCGAGGCCGCGGTCGCCGACCTCGCCGCCCCCGTCCTCGTCCTGGACGACCCGCGCGTCCTGGCCGCGATCGAGGCCCTGGAACCGGGCCCGGTCACCGACGCCGACCGCACCGCGCCCCTCCTGCCCGGCCACGCGGCCTACGTCATCCACACCTCGGGCTCCACCGGCCGGCCCAAGGGGGTCGTGGTGGACCACCGCGGCCTGACACGGCTGCTCCAGGCGCACCGACAGGTCACCTTCTCGCGCATCCGCCCCTCGGCCGGCGGCCCCGGCCGCGCCGCCCACGTCGCCTCCTTCTCCTTCGACGCCTCGTGGGACCCGCTCCTCGCGATGGTCGCCGGCCACGAACTGCACATGATCGACGAGGACCTGCGCTTCGACCCGCCGGGAGTGGTGGCCTACTTCCGCGACCGCCGCATCGACTACGTCGACCTCACCCCCACCTACTTCCGCAGCCTGCTCGACGCCGGACTGCTGGAGGAGGACGCCCCCCGCCCGTCGCTCATCGCCCTGGGCGGCGAGGCGATGGACGGCGAGCTGTGGGAGCGGCTGCGCGCGGCCGCCCCCCATGTGACCGCGATGAACACCTACGGCCCCACCGAGACGGCCGTCGACGCCGTGGTGACCGAACTGGGCGACCTGCCGCCGGGCACGATCGGCCGCCCCGTGCCCCGGTGGCGGGCCTACGTCCTCGACGCCGGGCTGCAACCGGTCCCGCCCGGCGTGCTGGGCGAGCTGTACCTCGCCGGGCCCGGCGTCGCCCGCGGCTACCTCGGGCAGCACGCCCTGACCGCCGAACGGTTCGTGGCCTGCCCGTTCGGGGAGCCGGGGGAGCGGATGTACCGCACCGGCGACCTGGCGCGGTGGCTCCCCGACGGCCACCTGGTCTACGTCGGACGCGGCGACGAACAGGTCAAGATCCGCGGGTTCCGCATCGAGCCCGGCGAGGTGGAGGCCGCCCTGCGGGAGCTGGAGGGCGTCGCGGGGGCCGCCGTGACCGTCCGCGAGGACACCCCCGGAACCCGCCGACTGGTCGGCTACGTCGTCGGGGCCCCCGGCGCCGGCGACGACCTGCTCCGGCCCGCCGAGGTGCTGGCACGCCTGCGCGACCGGCTGCCCGACCACCTGGTGCCGTCCGCGCTCGTCCGCGTCGGCGAACTGCCCGTCAACGCCAGCGGCAAGCTGGACCGGACCGCGCTCCCGGCCCCCGACCCCGCCGACTTCCCCGCCGGCCGGCGACCGCGCACCGACCTCGAACGGGAGCTGTGCGCGCTGTTCGCGGACGTCCTCGGCGCCGGGAGCGTCGGGATCGACGACGACTTCTTCGGCCGGGGCGGCGACAGCATCCTCTCCATCCAACTGGTCGGCAGCGCCCGCCGCGCCGGCCTGGAGCTCACCGTCCGGCAGGTCTTCGAGCTGCGGACCCCCGCGGCCCTGGCCGCCGCCGCCCGCCGGACCGGCGCCGCCCACGACGAGGACGCCGCCCTCGCCGTCGGACCGCTGCCGCCGCTCCCCGTGGTCGTCGAGACCCTCGCGGCCGGCGGTCCGGTCCACGGGTACAACCAGTCGGTCGTCCTCGCCTCCCCGCCGGACGCCGCACCCGACGACGTGCGCGACGCGCTCCAGGCCCTGCTGGACCGGCACGACGCGCTGCGCCTGCACGCCGCCCCGGCGGCCGACCCCGGCCGCCTGTGGGACCTGCGGGTGGCGGAGGCCGGCACGGTCGCGGCCGAACGCCGCCTGCGCCGGATCGACGCGAGCGGGATGTCCGACGAGGAACTGGCGCGCGCCCAGGCGGCCGAGGCCGTCACCGCACGGGAATCCCTCGACCCCCTCGCCGGGGCCGTCGTCGCCGCCGTCTGGTTCGACCGCGGCGACGAGCCGGGCCGGCTCGTGCTGGTGATCCACCACCTCGCCGTCGACGGCGTCTCCTGGCGCATCCTGCTCGGCGACCTGCGCGAGGCCTGGCGGGCGCTGCGCGCCGGCGGCCGCCCCGCACTGCCCCGTACGGGCACCTCGCTGCGCACCTGGGCCGCCCGGCTCACCGAACGGGCCGCCGACCCGGCGGTCACCGCCCAACTGGACCACTGGGCGGCCACGCTCGCCGACGACGGTCCCGCGCCGGGCGGCCGGCCGCTGGACCGGGTCCGGGACACCGCGGCCACCTCCGCCGTCCTCACCGGCGAACTGCCCGCATCCCTCACCACCGCCCTGCTGGGCCCCGCCCCGGCGGCCTTCCGCGCCGGGGTGAACGACCTGCTGCTGACCGCCCTCGCCCTCGCCGTCGCCCACTGGCGGGGCCGGGAGGGCGAACCGGTCCTGGTGGACCTGGAGGGCCACGGCCGGGCCGAGGAACTGGTGCCGGGGGCCGACCTGTCCCGCACGGTCGGCTGGTTCACCACCGTCCACCCCGTACGGCTCACCGCCGGAAAGGTCACCGCCGCCGACCTCGCCGAGCGCGGACCGGCCGTCGGCGACGCGATCAAGCGGATCAAGGAACAACTGCGCGCCGTCCCCGACGGAGGGCTGGGATACGGGCTGCTGCGCCACCTGAACCCCGACACCGCCCCCCTCCTCCGCGACGGCGCCCGAGCACGCTTCGGCTTCAACTACCTCGGCCGGTTCGCCGCCGAGCAGGGCGCCGCCGAGGACAGTTGGCCGCTGCTCGGCAGCGGTCCGGCGGGCCAGCACCCGGACACCCCGCTCGACCACGAGATCGAGGTCAACGTCGTCACCGCCGAGGGCCCGGACGGGCCCCGGCTGATCACCCGGTGGACCTACGCCACCGGCCTGCTCACGGAGGAGGAGGTGCGCCGCCTCACCCGCTCCTGGACGCTGGCCCTGCACGCCGTCGTCGGCCACGCCACCGCCGCCGGAGCGGGCGGCCTCACCCCCTCCGACGTGGCCGTCCCCGGCCTCGGCCAGGCGGAGATCGAACAGCTCGAGAGCCGCTGCGGCGCCGCCCTGGAGGACGTCCTGCCGGTCGCCCCCCTCCAGGAGGGCCTGCTCTTCCACAGCGTGTACGACCGGCGCGCCCTGGACGTCTACGTCGGGCAGCTCGCCTTCCGCCTCGACGGCGAGATCGACCAGGACGCCCTGAGGGCGGCCGCGGCCGCCCTGCTCGCCCGCCACACCAGCCTGCGGACGGGCTTCCACCAGCGGGAGTCGGGCCAGTGGGTGCAGGCCGTGGCCCGGTCGGTGGAGCTGCCGTGGCGCTTCCACGACCTGCGCGCCCCGCACGCCGGGTCCGCCCAGCGGCGGCTGGAGGAACTGGCCGCGGCCGAACGCACCGAGCGGTTCGACCTCACCCGCCCGCCGCTCGTCCGCTTCCTCCTGGCCCGCACCGCCCCCGAGCAGTACCAGTTCGTGATCACCACCCACCACACGATCGTGGACGGCTGGTCCATCCCCATCCTGCTGCGCGAACTGCTCGCCCTCTACGGCGGCGCCCCGCTGCCCCCGGCCCCCGGCCACCGCCTGCACGCCGACTGGCTGGCCGGACGCGACCTCGCGGCGGCGCGGGAGGCGTGGACGCGGGCGCTGGCGGACACGGACGGGCCGACCCTCCTCGCCCCCGGCGCGCCGCGCGTCGGAGAGGTCCCGGAGTCGGTGCGGCTGGCCCTGCCCGAAGAGGTCTCCGCGCGACTGCGGACCCGCGCCCGCGAGGCCGGGGTCACCCTCAACTCCGTCGTCCAGGCCGTCTGGGCGCTCGTCCTCGCCCAGGAGACCGGCCGCTCGGACGTCACCTTCGGCATCACCGTCTCCGGCCGCCCGGCGGAACTCCCCGGCGCCGAGGAGCTGGTCGGCATGTTGGTGAACAAGATCCCGCTGCGCGTCCGCCTCCGCCCGGCCGAACCGCTCATGGAACTCGTCCGGCGGCTGGAGAGGGAACAGCTCGATCTCCTGGAGCACCAGCACGTCCCGCTCACCACCCTGCACCGCTGGAGCGGCCTGCCCGAACTCTTCGACACCACCATGGTGTTCGAGAACTACCCGGCAGAGATCACGGCCCGGCAGGCGCCCTTCCGCGCCTCGGGCACGGCCAGTTACAGCCGCAACCACTACCCGCTCACCCTGGTCGGGGCCATGCGCGGGACCGAGCTGACCGTCCGCATCGACTACCGCCCCGACCTCTTCGACGAGGACTGGGCCCGCGCCCTGGGCGCCAGGGTGATCGCCGCCCTCACCGAGGCCGTCGACCGCCCCTCCGCCCCCGCCGGCGCCCTCGACCTGCTCGGGGCCGAGGAGCGCGCCCGGCTGCTGGAGTGGGGCGCCGGCGGCGCGCCGGAGGACGCCCCGCGCACCTACGTCGAGCTGTTCGAGGAGCAGGCCGCCCGCACCCCCGACGCCCCGGCGGTCCTCTCGCCCGACGGCGCCCTCACCTACGCCGAGCTGGACCGGCAGGCCAACGGCGTCGCCCGGTGGCTGGCCGACCGCGCCGAGGCCGTCGGCGGCGCCGAGGTCCACATCGGCGTGCTGGCCCCCCGACGCCCCGAAGTCCTCGCCGTCCTGCTCGGCGTCCTCAAGGCGGGCGCCGCCTACGTCCCCCTGGACGAGCAGTGGCCGGCCGAACGCCTCCGCACGGTCCTGGCGGACTGCCGCCCCGCCCTCGTGGTGGCCCCGACGGGCAGCGGGAGCGGTCCCGCGCGGGAGACGGGGGCTGCGGTGCTCCCCGTGGACCCGGCCGCCCTCGCCGCACGCGGGGCCCACGCCCCGACCGACGCCGAGCGGATACGCCCCCTGACGCCCGGCGGAGCCGCGTACGCCCTCTACACCTCCGGCTCCACCGGCCGCCCCAAGGGCGTCGTGATCGACCACGGCGCCCTGAGCGCGTACGTCAGCGGCGCGCGCCGCCGCCACCCCGACGCGGCCGGGACCTCGCTGGCCCACACCTCGATCGCCTTCGACCTCACCGTCACCACCCTGCTCACCCCGCTCGCCGCCGGCGGCGCCGTGCGCCTGGGCGAACTCGACGAGTCCGCCCGCGCCGCCGGGGCCACCCTGGTCAAGGCGACGCCCTCCCACCTTCCCCTGCTGGGCGAGCTGCCCGGCGTCCTGGCGGACGGGGGCACCCTGATCCTCGGCGGCGAGGCGCTGACCGGCGGGCGGCTGCGCCCCTGGCTCGAGCGGAACCCCGCCGCCCGGGTCGTCAACGCCTACGGGCCGACGGAGCTCACGGTCAACTGCACCGAGTACCTGCTGCCGAAGGGGGAACCGGTCGGCGACGGCCCGGTGCCCATCGGCCGCCCCTTCGCCGGGGTACGGGTCCACGTGCTCGGCCCCGGCCTGCAACCGGTCCCCGCCGGGGGCGCGGTCGGCGAACTGTACGTCTCGGGCGCGGGGGTGGCCCGCGGCTACCTCGGGCAGCACGCCCTGACCGCCGAACGGTTCGTGGCCTGCCCGTTCGGGGAGCCGGGGGAGCGGATGTACCGCACCGGCGACCTGGTGCGCTGGCGCGCCGACGGCCAACTGGAATACGTCGGCCGAAGCGACGACCAGGTCAAACTGCGCGGGTTCCGCATCGAGACCGCGGAGGTCGCCCGCGCCCTGGAGAGCAGCCCCGCCGTCCGGAGCGCGGTGGTGGTCCTGCGCGAGGACCAGCCGGGCGACCAGCGCCTGGTCGGCTACCTCGTACCGGCCGCCGGGAACGGCCCGCTCGACGAGGAGGCGGTGTCGGACGCGGTGCGGGCGGCGCTGCCCGAGTACATGGTCCCCTCGGCGCTGGTGGTGCTGGAGGACGGGCTGCCGCTGACGGTGAACGGCAAGGTCGACCGCGGCGCGCTGCCCGCGCCGGAGGCCGCACCGGCCCGCACCGAGGGCCGCGCACCGCGCGGCCCGCGCGAGGAGATCCTGTGCGGGCTCTTCGCCGAGGTGCTGGGCGTCCCCGCGGTCGGCGTGGACGACGACTTCTTCGCCCTGGGCGGCCACTCCCTGCTGGCCATCGTCGTGATCAGCCGGATCAGGGCCCTGCTCGACGTGGACGTGGCCATCGACGCCCTCTTCGAGGCCCCCACGGTCGCCCGGCTGGCCGCCCAGCTCGACGGCCCCGGACGCGGCCCCGGCGCGGTGCGCCCGGCGGTCCCGCGCCCCGGACGCCTCCCGCTCTCCTACGCCCAGCGCCGCCTGTGGTTCCTCCACCAGATCGAGGGGCCGAGCGCCACCTACACCATCCCGCTGGCGCTGCGGCTGACCGGTCCGCTGGACGCAGCGGCGCTGCGGGCCGCGCTGGGGGACGTGGTCGCCCGGCACGAGAGCCTGCGCACCGTCTTCGCCGAGGACGAGCACGGCCCGCACCAGATCGTCCTCGAGCCCCGGGCCGCCGAGCCCGGCCTGAAGACGGTCCCCACCACCGAGGACCGCCTGCGGGCCGACCTGGAGGCCGAGGCCGCCCGCCCCTTCGACCTCGCCCAGGCGCCGCCGGTGCACGCCCGCCTCTTCGTCCTCGACGAGCGCACCCACGTCCTGCTGCTGGCCGTCCACCACATCGCCATGGACGGCTGGTCGGTGCGCCCCCTGGTGCGCGACCTGGCGTCCGCCTACGCGGCCCGCCGCCGCGGCGCCGCCCCCGACCTGCCCGGACTGCCCGTGCAGTACGCCGACTACACCCTGTGGCAGCACGAGGAGCTGGGCTCCGAGGACGACCCGGACAGCGCGATCGCCGCGCAACTGCGCTACTGGCGCCAGACCCTGGACGGACTGCCGCAGGAGGCGGCGCCGGCCGCCGACCGGCCCCGCCCCGCCACCCCCTCGTACCGGGGCGGCCGCGTCGCCTTCACCGTCCCGCCGCGGGTGCACGGGCGGGTGGCGGAGTTGGCGCGGGAGTACCGGGCGACGCCGTTCATGGTGGTGCACGCGGCGTTGGCGGCGCTGCTGACGCGGTCGGGCGCGGGGACGGACGTGCCGATCGGTTCGCCGGTGGCGGGCCGGGTGGACGACGCGTTGGAGGACCTGGTGGGGTTCTTCGTGAACACGCTGGTGCTGCGTGCGGACACCTCCGGCGATCCGACCTTCGGGGAGCTGCTGGAGCGGGTGCGGGCCGCCGACCTGGCGGCCTACGCGCACCAGGACCTCCCCTTCGAACGCCTGGTGGAAGTGCTCAACCCGGCGCGCTCGCTGGTCCGCCACCCGCTCTTCCAGGTCCTGCTGGCCTTCAACAACGGCGCGGCGCCCGACGAAGGACCCGCCGACCGGGCCTCGGACGTCCTGGTCCGGCCCGAGACGGTGGAGATCGCGGCGGCCAAGTTCGACCTGTCGCTGTCCTTCAACGAGGACCGGGCGGCCGACGGCACGGCGGCCGGGATGCGGGGCGTCCTGGAGTACAGCACCGACCTGTACGACGAGACCACGGCCCGGAGGATGGCCGAGCACTACCTCAGGCTGCTCGACGCGGCGGTCGCGGAGCCCCGCACCCCGCTCAGCCGCATCCCCCTCCTGAGCGACGCCGAGCTGCACGACGTCCTCGTCCGGCGCAACGACACGGCCCGCGCCCGGCCCGACGCCTCCCCGCTGCGGCGCTTCGAGGCCCAGGCCGCCCGGACCCCCCGGTCCACAGCCCTGGTCGCGGACGGGGAGCGGATCGACTACGCCGAACTCGACGCACGGGCCGACCGACTCGCCGCACTGCTGTCCGAGACCGCCGCCGGGCGCGGCGGACCGGTCGCCGTCGCCCTGCCGCGCGGCGCGCTGCTGCCGGTGGCCCTGCTCGCCGTCTGGAAGGCGGGCCTGCACTACCTGCCGCTGGACCCCGACCACCCGAAGGACCGCCTGGCGGACATCCTCGCCGACTCCGCGCCCGGCTGCGTCATCACCACCGCCGGCCTCGCGGGGGCCCTCCCGCCGGCGCCCGCGCCGCTGCTCGTCCTGGACGACCCGGCCACCGCCGCACGCCTGGCCGCCGCCGCACCGGCCGACGGCGCACGGCGGCGGGAGCGGGGGGAGGAGCTGGCGTACACCATCTACACCTCCGGCTCCACCGGCCGCCCCAAGGGCGTCATGGTGACCCGGTCGGCCGTGGCGAACTTCCTCGCCGACATGACCGAACGGCTCGGACTGGGGCCCGAGGACCGGCTGCTGGCGGTCACCACGGTCTCCTTCGACATCGCCGTCCTGGAGATCTTCGCCCCGCTGCTCACCGGCGGCACGGTCGTCCTGGCCGACGCCGCCGCCCAGCGCGACCCCGCGGCCGTGCGGGCGCTGTGCGCCCGCGAGGGCGTGACGGTGATCCAGGCCACCCCCGGCTGGTGGCACGCCATGGCCGTGGACGGCGGCCTCGACCTCACCCCCCTGCGCGTGCTGGTGGGCGGCGAGGCGCTGCCCCCCGCCCTGGCCCGCGCCCTCCTGGAGCCCGGCCGCGCCCCGTCGGGCGGTCGCCTGCTCAACCTGTACGGGCCGACGGAGACCACCGTCTGGTCCACCGCCGCGACCATCACCGCCGAGACCCTGGAGGCGCACGGCGGCGCCGTGCCGACCGGGGCGCCGATCGCCCGCACCGCCGCCTACGTGCTGGACGCCGCGCTGCGGCCCGTGCCCGACGGGGTGCCGGGCGAGCTGTACCTGGCCGGGGCCGGGCTGGCGCGCGGCTATCTGGGCCGGCCGGGGATGACCGCCGAGCGGTTCACCGCCTGCCCCTACGGGGAGCCGGGGGAGCGGATGTACCGCACCGGCGACCTCGCCCGCTGGCGGCCCGACGGAAGCCTGGAGCACCTGGGCAGGACCGACGACCAGGTCAAGGTCCGGGGGTTCAGGATCGAACTGGGCGAGGTCGAAAGGGCCCTGGCCCAGGCCCCCGGCGTCGGCCGGGCCGCCGCGGCCGTGCGCCCCGACCCCGCCGGCTCCGCCCGCCTGGTCGGCTACCTCGTACCGGCCGCCGGGCCGGGCGTCCTCGACGAGAAGGCCGTGGCCGCCGCCGTACGGGCGGTGCTGCCCGAGTACATGGTCCCCTCGGCGCTGGTGGTGCTGGACGGCGGGCTGCCGCTGACCGCGAACGGCAAGCTGGACCGGGCCGCGCTCCCCGCGCCCGAGGCGGCATCCGGCCGGGGTTCCGGCCGGGCGCCGCGCGGCCCGCGCGAGGAGATCCTGTGCGGGCTCTTCGCCGAGGTGCTGGGCGCGTCCGGAATCGGCGTGGACGACGACTTCTTCGCCCTGGGCGGGCACTCCCTGCTCGCCACCCGGCTGGTCGCCCGCGTCCGCAGCACCCTCGGCGTCGAACTCGGCGTCCGCGAGGTCTTCGAGACGCCGACCGTCGCCGGCCTGGCCGCCGCGCTCTCCGCGGCGGGCGCGGTCGGACCCCGGCTGCGCCCCGCCGACCCGCGCCCCGAACGGCTGCCGCTCTCCTACGCCCAGCGCCGCCTGTGGTTCGTCCAGCAACTGGAGGGGCCGAGCGCCACCTACAACGTCCCGCTGGCGCTGCGGCTGACCGGTCCGCTGGACGCAGCGGCGCTGCGGGCCGCGCTGGGGGACGTGGTCGCCCGGCACGAGAGCCTGCGCACCGTCTTCGCCGAGGACGAGCACGGCCCGCACCAGGTCGTCCTGGCCGCCGACCGCCCCGCCCCGCTCACCGGGCCCGTCCCCACCGACGAGGACGGACTGGCCCGCCTCCTGCGCGAGGCGGCCGACCACGCGTTCCGGCTGGACGCCGAACCGCCGCTGCGCGCCCACCTGTTCACCACGGCGCCCGACGAGCACACCCTGCTGCTGGTCATGCACCACATCGCCACCGACGCCTGGTCGCAGCGGCCGCTGATCGCCGATCTGGCCGCGGCCTACGCCGCCCGCCGGGCGGGCCGGCCCCCGGCCCTTGCGCCGCTGCCGGTCGCCTACGCCGACTACGCCCTGTGGCAGCAGGACCGGCTGGGGGACGAGGGGGAGGCAGGCAGCGAACTGTCCGCCCAACTCGCCTACTGGCAGGACGCGCTGGCGGGCTCCCCCGAGGAGCTGGCCCTGCCCGCCGACCGGCCCCGCCCCGCCGTCCCCACCCACCGGGGCGACAGCGTGCCCATCCTGATCCCGCCGCGGGTGCACGGGCGGGTGGCGGAGTTGGCGCGGGAGTACCGGGCGACGCCGTTCATGGTGGTGCACGCGGCGTTGGCGGCGCTGCTGACGCGGTTGGGCGCGGGGACGGACGTGCCGATCGGTTCGCCGGTGGCGGGGCGGGTGGACGACGCGTTGGAGGACCTGGTGGGGTTCTTCGTGAACACGCTGGTGCTGCGTGCGGACACCTCCGGCGATCCGACCTTCGGGGAGCTGCTGGAGCGGGTGCGGGCCGCCGACCTGGCGGCCTACGCGCACCAGGACCTCCCCTTCGAACGCCTGGTGGAGCTCCGCGACCCCGAACGCTCGCTGGCCCGCCACCCGCTCTTCCAGGTCTCGCTGAACTACGACACGGCCGAGACGGCCCGCGCCCGCGAGGCCGCGCCGGAACTGGACGGGCTGACCGTGGGCGGTCAGCGGCTCGGCGTCACCACGTCGAAGTTCGACCTCACCTTCGCGCTCACCGAGACCCGCGCCCACGACGGCGGCCCCGCCGGACTGCGCGGGGTGCTGGAGTACAGCACCGACCTGTTCGACCGCACGACCGCCGAGCACCTGGTGGAGCGGTTCGGCCGGGTGCTGGAGGCCGCGGTGGCCGCGCCCGGCGCCGCGCTCGACGAGATCGACATCCTGCTGCCGGGCGAACGCGCGCTCCTGGAGGGCGCGTGGAGCGAGCCCGATCCCGGACCGGTCGCCGCGCCCGCGGACGGCGCCCGCTTCCCGGACCTCTTCGAGGCGCAGGCAGCCCGCACCCCGCGCGCCCCGGCCGTCCGCGACGGCGGCCGGGAGGTGTCCTACGCCGAGCTGAACGACCGGGCCAACCGGCTGGCCCGGCTCCTCGCCGCTCGCGGAGCGGGCCCCGAGGACACCGTCGCGGTGCTGCTGCCGCGCGGCCCCGAGCTGATCACCGCCCTGGTGGCGGTCCAGAAGGCGGGCGCCGCCTACGTCCCCCTGGACACCGAGCTGCCCGCCGAGCGGATCGCCCACATGCTGGACGACGCCCGCCCGGTGCTCGTCCTCGCCGTCGCCGGGACGCAGGACGCCCTCCCGGCCGGGGCCGTCCCCGCGGTCCTCCTCGACGCCCCGGCCACCGAGGCGGCGCTCGCCGGGCTCGACGGAGGCGACTGCACCGACGCCGAACGCCGCGCACCGGCCACCAGCCACGACCCTGCCTACGTCGTCTACACCTCCGGGTCCACCGGCACGCCCAAGGGCGTCGTGGTCGAACAGCGCTCCCTCGCCGCCTTCCTGGTCCGCTCGGCCGCCCGGTACCGGGGAGCCGCGAAGACCGCGCTGCTGCACGGATCCCCGGCCTTCGACCTCACGGTGACCACCCTGTTCACCCCGCTGATCGCCGGCGGCTGCATCGTGGTGGCGGACCTGGACACACCGGAGCAGGACGCCCCGGCCCGCCCCGACCTGCTCAAGGTCACCCCCTCCCACCTCGCCTTCCTGGACACGATCGCCTCCTGGGCCGCCCCCGCGGCCGACCTGGTCGTCGGGGGCGAGCAACTGACCGCGGCCCGCCTGGCCCGGTTGCGCCAGGCGCACCCGGACATGCGCGTCTACAACGACTACGGCCCCACCGAGGCCACCGTGAGCTGCGCGGACTTCGTCCTGGAACCGGGCGACGCGCTCCCCCCGGACACCGTGCCGATCGGACGCCCCCTGGCGGGGCACCGGCTGTTCGTCCTGGACGGGCGCCTGCGCCCGGTGCCCGCGGGCGTCCCCGGCGAGCTGTACGTCAGCGGCGTCGGGCTGGCCCGCGGCTATCTGGGCCGGCCGGGGATGACCGCCGAGCGGTTCACCGCCTGCCCCTACGGGGAGCCGGGGGAGCGGATGTACCGCACCGGCGACCTCGCCCGCTGGCGGCCCGACGGGAACCTGGAGTACCTCGGCCGCCGCGACGGCCAGGTGAAGGTGCGCGGCTTCCGCGTCGAACCGGGCGAGATCGAGTCCGCCCTGCTGGAGCGCCCGGAGGTCGGCCAGGCCGCCGTCGTCCTGCGCGGCGAACGCCTCGTCGCCTACGTCGCGGCCCCGCCGGAGCGGTTCGACCCGGACGCGCTCCGGGAGGCGCTCACGTCCCGGCTGCCCCGGTACATGGTCCCCGCCGCGTTCGTCCGGCTGGACGCCCTGCCGCTGGCCCCCGGGGGCAAGCTCGACCACCGGGCGCTGCCCCAGCCGCCGGAGCCGGCGCCCGCCCCGCACGGGCACAGGCCGCCGCGCGACGCGTGGGAAGGCGTGCTCCGCGAGGCGTTCCGCGAGGTGCTGGGGGTCACGGAGGTGGGGGCCGACGACGACTTCTTCGCCCTCGGCGGCGACAGCATCGGCTCCATCCAGCTCGTCGGCCGGGTGCGCGGGGCGGGCGGCCGGATGACCGTCCGCGACGTCTTCGAGCAGCGCACGCCCGCCGCCCTCGCTGCCCGCTCGCGCCCCGGTTCCCCGACGACCGAGGTGCTCGGCGGCCGGGGGACCGGGCCGGTGGCGCCGACCCCGATCAGCTCCTGGCTGGCCGAACTGGGCGGCGCGGTCGACGGGTACAACCAGTCCGTACTGCTGCGCGTCCCCGCCGAGGCCGACGGGGCCGTCGTGACCGGCGCCCTCCAGGCGCTGCTGGACCACCACGACGCGCTGCGGATGCGGGCCGAACCGGCCGAAGACCACTGGCTGATGGAGATCGCCGAGGCGGGCGCCGTGGACGCGGCCACCGTACTGGAGCGGGTGGACGCGGCAGGCGTCCCGCAGGAGGGGCTGGACCGGCTGGTGCGGACGCGCTGCGCCGCGGCCCGCGACCGGCTCGCCCCGCAGAAGGGCTGCGTCCTGCGCGCGCTCTGGTTCGACCGTGGGCCGCGGGAGCCGGGACACCTCGCGCTCGTCGCCCACCACCTCGTCGTGGACGGCGTCTCCTGGCGCATCCTCACCGCCGACCTCGCCCGTGCGTGGCAGGCCCTGGCCGAGGGCCGGGAGCCGCGGCTCGACCCCGTGGGCACCCCCCTGCGGATCTGGGCCCAGCGCCTGGCGGAGCTGGCCGCCGACCCGCGCCGCGCCGAGCGGTGCGCCCACTGGGAGGAGCAGTCGGCGCGGCCCTGGGAGACCGGCCGCCTCGACCCCGCCCTGGACGACCGGAGCACCGAGGAGGCCCTCTCCCTCACCCTCCCGGCCGCCGCCACCCGCGCCGTGCTCGGCCCGGTGCCCGCCGCGCTGGGCGTCGGGGTCACCGAAGTCCTGCTCGGGACGTTCGCCGCCGCCGTGCGGCGCTGGAGGCCGGCGGAGGGGGCGGACGGCGTCACGGTGGACCTGGAGGGGCACGGCCGCGAGGAGGGCGTCGTCCCCGGAGCGGACCTCTCCCGCACGGTCGGCTGGTTCACCGCCGCGCACCCGGTCCGGGTGCCCGCCCCCAGGCCCGAGGACGACGGGGCCGGCGCACTGCGGGCGCTGGGCGCGATCCTCGACCGGGCGCCGGACGCCGGGCTGGGCTACGGCCTCCTGCGCTACCTCAACCCGCGCACACGCCGGCGGCTCGCCTCCCTGCCCGCCCCCCGCTTCGGCTTCAACTACCTGGGCCGGTTCGGCGGTTCGAACGGCGACCGGGACGGGACCGACCCGTCCCCGAACTGGTCGCCGGTGGGCAGCGGGCTCGCCGGCCAGCCCGCCGGGCTCCCCCTTGCCCACGAGATCGAGATCACCGCGGTCGCCGCCGAGGGGCCGCACGGCCCCCGTCTGATCGCCACCTGGTCCTGGGCCGGCCGGCTCCACCGGGAGCAGGACATCCGCGAACTGGCCGGACTCTGGTTCCGCGAGCTGGAGGACCTCGCCTCCGCCGAGCCGCCCCCGGCCGGCCCCCCGCCCCTGTCGGAACCGGCCCCCCTGGTCGAACTCTCCGACGCCGAACTCGACCAGCTCGAAGCAGAGTGGAAGGCCGACTGATGCGCCGATCCCTACAGGACGTCCTGCCCCTCTCCCCGCTCCAGGAAGGCCTCCTCTTCCACAGCGAGTACGTCGGGGACGAGGCCGTCGACGTCTACACCGTCCAGACCGAGGTCGAGCTGCGCGGACCGCTGGACGTCGCGGCGCTGCGCGCGGCCGCCGAGGCCCTGCTGCGCCGCCACGACAACCTGCGGGCCGGCTTCGCGACCCGCGCCCTGAAGGACCCGGTGCAGTTCGTCCCCCGGGAGGTCGAGCTGCCCTGGGAGGAGGCCGACCTGCGCACGGCCGGCGACCCGGACGCGGAGGCGGCCCGGCGGCTGGAGGAGCACCGCTGGCGCCGTTTCCGGCCCTCCAAGCCGCCGCTGGTGCGGTTCCTGCTGCTGCGCACGGCGCACGACCGCCACCGCTTCGCCCTCACCAACCACCACATCCTGCTGGACGGCTGGTCGATGCCGATGCTGCTGCGCGAGCTGATGCTGCTCTACCGCACCGGCGGCGACGCCTCCGCCCTGCCGCCGGTGCGCCGCTACCGGGACTACCTCGCCTGGGTGGAGAGCCGTGACCGGGAGGCGGCGCGGGACGCCTGGCGCGGGGCCCTGGCGGGCCTGGAGGCCCCCACCCTCGTCGCCCCGCGGGCGGACCGGGCCGCGGAGGCGCCGCAGTGGCTCGACTTCGCCCTGTCCGAGGCCGCCTCCGCCGGTCTGACCGCGGCCGCGCGGGGCGCCGGGCTCACGCTCAACACGGTCGTGCAGGGATTGTGGGCCCTGACCCTGGCCCGCACCACCGGCGGCCAGGACGTGGTGTACGGGGTGGTCGTCTCCGGCCGCCCGCCGGAGCTGGACGGCGTCGAGTCCATGATCGGCCTGTTCGCCAACACGGTCCCGCTGCGGGCCCGGATGCCCGTCGGGGAACCCCTGATCGCCTTCCTGCGGCGGTTGCAGCGCGAGCAGAGCGCGCTGCTGGACCACCAGCACCTGCGGCTGGCCGACATCCAGCGCCTGGCCGGCCGGGGCGAGCTGTTCGACTCGGTGATGGCGTTCGAGAACTACCCGGACGGCCCCGCCGACGAGCCCTCCGACCCGTCCGCCGAGGCGCGCGGAGGGGTGCGGGTGGTGGCGTCCAGGATGCGCGACGCCATGCACTACCCCCTCGGCCTCCTCGCCTCCCCCGGACCGCCGATGCGCTTCCGCCTGGGCCACCGGCCCAGCGCGGTCGCGCCGCACCTGGCGGCCGCCCTGCGCGACCGCCTGCTGCGGCTCGTCGACGCCTTCCTGGCCGCCCCGGACCTGCCCCTGGGCCGGCTCGACGTCCTCGACGCGACCGAACGCGCCCTGGTCCTGGAGAAGTTCAACGACACCGCGCGCGAGGTCGAGGACACCACCGCCACCGAGCTGTTCCTCCGGCAGGCGGCCCGCACCCCCGACCGGATCGCCGTGGAGACGGCCGAGCGCCGCGTCGACTACGCCGGACTCGCCGACCGCTCCGGCCGGCTGGCCCGCCTGCTGGTCCGGCACGGGGCGCGGGCCGAGCGGTTCGTCGCCCTCGCGCTGCCGCGCTCGCCCGAACTGGTCGAGACCGCGCTCGCGGTGTGGCGGACGGGGGCCGCCTACGTCCCGGTCGACCCCGCCCACCCGGCCGACCGGGTGGCCCGGCTGCTGCGGGAGGCCGACCCCGTCCTCACCGTCACCACAGCCGACCTGGCCGACCGGCTGCCGGCCGGGCTCCCGCTGCTGGTCCTGGACGCCCCCAGTACCGCGGCCGCCCTCGACGCGCTGCCCGGCGGCCCCCTGGACGCGGGCGAACTCCTCGCCCCCGCAGGCCCGCAGAACGCCGCGTACGCCATCTACACCTCCGGGTCCACCGGGCGCCCCAAGGGCGTGGTCGCCACCCACCGCTCCCTCGTCGGCTACCTGCTGCGCGCCTCGGACCAGTACCCGTCCGACGGACGCTCCCTGGTGCACTCGCCGGTCTCCTTCGACCTCACCGTCGGCGCCCTGTACGTCCCGCTGATCAGCGGCGGCACGGTCCGCCTCGCCTCCCTGGACGACGAACCGGTCCTGCGCCCCGGCGAGGCGCCCCCGGACTTCGTGAAGGTCACCCCCAGCCACCTGCCCGTCCTCGAAGGGCTGCCGCGCGAGGTCAGCCCGACCGGGGCGATCACCTTCGGCGGGGAACAGCTCACCGGCCGCCACCTGCGGCCCTGGCGCGCCGACCACCCCGACGTCACCGTCTACAACGTCTACGGGCCCACCGAGACGACCGTGAACTGCTCCGAGCACCGCATCGCCCCCCGCGACCCGGTCGGGGACGGGCCCGTCCCCATCGGCCGGCCGCTGTGGAACACCCGCCTGTTCGTCCTGGGCCCCGGCCTGGCCCCGGTGCCGGTCGGCGTTCCGGGCGAGCTGTACGTCGCCGGGGCCGGCCTGGCCCGCGGCTACCTCCGCGATCCGGGCAGGACCGCCGAACGCTTCGTCGCCTGCCCCTTCGCCGACGGCGAGCGGATGTACCGCACCGGCGACCTCGTCCGCTGGAGGGAGGACGGCCTGCTGGAGTACCTGGGCAGGGTGGACGACCAGATCAGCCTGCGCGGCTTCCGCGTGGAGCCCGGCGAGGTGGAGGCGGCGCTGGCCGCCCACCCCGCCGTCCGCCGCGCCGCGGTGGTGCTGCGGGAGGACACGCCCGGCGACGCCCGACTGGTCGCCTACGCCGTCCCCGTCGAGGAGGGGGACGACCGGGGCCCCCTGCCCGTCGAGGGGATCCTGGAGCACCTGCGCCGGACCCTGCCGCCCTACATGGTCCCCGCGCACCTGGTGGAACTGCCCGAGCTGCCCGTCACCCCCCACGGCAAGATCGACCGGGCCGCGCTGCCGGAGCCCTCCGCCACGGGCGCTTCGGCGGGGGGAGCGCCCCGCTCCCCCCGCGAGGAGATCCTGTGCGGCATCTTCGCCGACGTGCTGCGGCGCCCGCGGGTCTCCATCGACGACGACTTCTTCGCCCTGGGCGGCCACTCCCTGCTGGCCACCCGCCTGGCCAGCAGGGTGCGGGCGGCCCTGGACGCGGAGATGCCGGTGCGCCGCCTCTTCGAACACCCCACGGTGCGCTCCCTGTCCGCACTGCTGGACTCCCACGACGGCAGGCGCCCCCCGGTGGCGCCCGCACCACGACCGGTGCACGTCCCGCTCTCCTACGCCCAGCAGCGGCTGTGGATCATGCACCGGCTCACCGGCCCCGACGCCACGTACAACATCCACCGGGCCCTGCGGCTCGACGGCGACCTCGACGTCCCGGCGCTGGAGGCCGCGCTGCACGACGTGGTCGAACGGCACGAGACGCTGCGCACCGTCTTCCCCGAAGGCGCCGAGGGCCCCTGCCAGAAGGTGCTCCCGGCCCGGCGGGCGGCCGGGGCCCTCACCGTCCTCCCGGTCGCAGCGCAGGAGGTGGACCGCACCCTCGCCGGACTGGCGGCCCACCGCTTCGACCTGGAGTGCGAACCGCCGATGCGCGCCTGGCTGCTGGAGAGCGGCCCGCGCAGCCGGGTCCTCGTCCTGGTGCTCCACCACATCGCCAGCGACGGCTGGTCGGGCAGACGGCTCCTGCGCGACCTGTTCACCGCCTACACCGCGCGCCGCGCCGGCCGGGCCCCGCAGTGGCGGCCGCTGCCGGTGCAGTACGCGGACTACGCCCTGTGGCAGCGGCGCTACCTCGGCGACCCCGCGGACCCCGCCAGCCCAGCTGTCGCCCAACTGGCCTACTGGGAGAAGCAGTTGGCCGGCCTCCCGCAAGAGCTCCGACTGCCCGCCGACCGGCCGCGCCCGGCCCGCCCCACCCGCACCGGAGGCCAGGTCTGGCTGACGCTCCCCGCGACGGTCCACTCCGCCGTGGCCGACCTGGCCCGCACCTGCCGGGCCAGCGTGTTCATGGTCGTCCAGGCCGCCGTCGCCGCCTTCCTCACCCGCATGGGCGCCGGGGAGGACATCCCCATCGGCGCCCCCGTCGCCGGACGCACCGACGAAGCGGTGGAGGAACTGGTCGGATTCTTCGTCAGCACCCTGGTCCTGCGGACCGACACCTCCGGCGACCCCACGTTCACCGAGCTCGTCGGCCGGGTCCGCGAGACCGCGCTGGCCGCCTACGCCCACCAGGACCTGCCCTTCGAGCAGTTGGTGGAGCGCCTGAGCCCGACCCGCTCCCTCGGCCGGCACCCCCTCTTCCAGGTCGCCCTGTCCTGCAACAACACCGAGGAGCAGATGGGCCGCCAGGGCGGCCAGCCCCCCGGACTCACCGTCACACCGCACCAGGTGGAGACCGCCCGCTCCAAGTTCGACCTGATGTTCACCTTCCTGGAGAACCACGGGGAGGACGGGCAGCCCACCGGCATCGAGACCGCCCTCGAGTACAGCGCCGACCTCTTCGACCGGGAGACCGCCCAGAGCCTGCTGGAACGCTTCGGCCGGATGCTGGCGATCTGGGCGGCGAAGCCGGCCGACGCCATCGGCGCACCGGAACTCCTCGGGGCCGGCGAACGGCACACGGTGGTCGCCGCGTGGAACGACACCCGGCGCGCGGGCCTGGTCGCCACCCTGCCGCGGATGTTCCAGGAGCAGGCCGCCCGCACCCCGCACGCCACAGCCCTCGAACACGCCGGCCACCACCTGACGTACGCCGAACTCAACGCCCGCGCCAACCGGTTGGCCAGAGCGCTGGTACGGCGCGGCATCCGTCCCGAGGACCGCGTCGCCACGCTCATGCCGCGCTCCCTCGGGCAGATCACCGCCCTGCTGGCCATCGCCAAGGCCGGCGCCGCCGCCGTACCGGTGGACCCCGGCCACCCCGAGCAGCGCATCGCCTTCATGCTGCGCGACAGCGCCTGCGCCCTGGTCCTGGCAGCCCGCCCGAACGCGGCGGGACGCCAGGAGATCGCCGGCGTCCCACTCCTCGTCCCCGACGACGAACCGGCCGGGGAGCACGCCACCGACCTCGCCGACGGCGACCGCAACGCCCCCCTCACCGCCGGCAACGCCGCGTACGTCGTCTACACCTCCGGCTCCACGGGACGCCCCAAGGGCGTGGTGACCGAACACCGCGGCCTGCTGTCCCTGGCCGCGGCGCAGCGCGAGCGGTATCCGGTGGAACCCGGCAGCCGCGTGCTGCAACTCGCCTCCCCGTCCTTCGACGGCGCCGTGCTGGAACTGCTCATGGCCCTCACCACCGGGGGGACCCTCGTCCTGCCCGACGGGCCCCTCCTCGCCGGGGAACCCCTCGCCGGGATGCTGGCCGAACACCGCATCAGCCACGCCTTCGTCCCCCCGGCGGTGCTGAGCGGCCTCGACCCGCGGGGGCTGGAGGACCTGCGCTGCCTCGTCGTCGGCGGCGAGGCGGTCACCGCCCCCCTCGTGGACCGCTGGGCCCCCGGCCGGCGGATGCTCAACATCTACGGCCCCACCGAGACCACCGCGGTCACCCTGACCAGCGAGGCGCTGGCCCCCGGCGGCCCGCCGCCCGCCATCGGCGCCCCCGTGCCCAACACCAGGGCCTACGTCCTCGACGACCGGCTGCGCCCCCTCCCGCCCGGCGTGACCGGCGAGCTGTACCTGGCCGGCGCGTCACTGGCCCGCGGCTACGGCGGCCGCCCGGCGCTCACCGCGACCCGGTACGTCGGCTGCCCGTTCGGAGAGCCGGGGGAGCGGATGTACCGCACCGGCGACCTGGCGCGCCGGGACCGGGAGGGCCGCGTCCACCACATGGGCCGCGCCGACGAGCAGATCAAGCTGCGCGGCTTCCGCGTCGAGCCCGGCGAGATCCGGGCCCGGCTCACCGAGCACCCCGCCGTGCGGGAGGCCGCGGTCGTCCTGCGGGAGGACGGGCCGGGCGGACGGGCGCTGGTGGCCTACGCGGTACCGGCCGACGGCCCGCCCCGCCCCACCGCGGCCCACCTGCGCGCACACCTCAACGCCCTCCTGCCGCCCTACATGGTGCCCGCCGCCTTCCTGGTGCTGGACGCCCTGCCGACCACCGCCAACGGCAAGCTCGACCGGGACGCCCTGCCCGCACCGCGGCCGCTCGACGACGAGACGGGCCGGCCGCCGCGCGACGAGCGGGAGTCCGCCCTGTGCGAGGTCTTCGCCGAGGTGCTGGAGCGCGCGTCGGTCGGCGCCGACGACGGCTTCTTCGAACACGGGGGGCACTCGCTGCTCGCCGTCCGGCTGGTCGCACGGGTCCGTGAGCGCCTCGGCGTGCCCCTGGCCGCACGGGACCTGTTCGAGGCGCCGACCCCGGCCGCCCTGGCCGCCCGCATCGGCCGGGGCGCCGAGCGCCGCGCCCCCGCGCCCCTGCTCACCCTGCGGGGCCGGGGCGACCAGCCGCCCCTGTTCTGCGTCCACCCGGCCGTCGGCCTGGGCTGGGCGTACGCGAGCCTCCTGCCACGGCTCCCCGCGGACGTCCCGCTCCACGCCCTGCAGGCCCGCACGCCCGCCCACGGCGCCGGACTGCCGGGCAGCGTCGAGGAGATGGCCGACGACTACGTCCGGCTCGTCCGCCGCGTCCAGCCGCACGGCCCCTACCGGTTCCTCGGCTGGTCGCTGGGGGCGCACGTGGCGCACACCGCGGCGGGACTGCTGGAGCGCGCGGGGGAGCGGGTGGACCTGCTCGCGATGCTGGACGCCTATCCTCCCCACCGCACCGCGGACCCCGAAGGACCGCGGGCCGGGGACTCGGAGGCCGAGATCGTCGCGGCCAACCTGCGGGACGCGGGGTTCGCCTGGGAGGAGGCCGAACTGCGCGAGGGGCGCTTCCCCCTGGAGCGGTTCCGCGCCCACCTGCGCGGGGTGGACAGCTCGCTGGGCCACCTCGACGACGGCGAGCTGACGGCGGCCAAGGACGTCTACGTCAACAACGTCCGGCTCATGCGCTCCTTCTCCCCCGGCCGTGTGGACTGCGGAATCGTCCTGATGACCGCGGAACGCACCCGGAGCCTCGACCCCGGGGCCTGGCAGGCGCACACCGGCGGGGGCGTCGAGGTGCACCGGCTCGACGCCGCCCACATGTCCATGCTCACCGAACCGGCGTCGGCCGCCGAAGTCGGCCGCGTCCTGACCCGCCACCTGGACTCCCTGCGGGGAGCCTCCACGAGGAAACGAGAGGTATGACGATGACCAACCCCTTCGACGACGCCGAGGGCGCCTTCCACGTCCTGGTCAACGACGAGAACCAGCACTCCCTGTGGCCCCACTTCGTGGAGATCCCCGCGGGCTGGCGGGCCGTGGTGCGCGAGCGCCCGCGCCAGGAGTGCCTGGACTACATCGAGGCGAACTGGACCGACATGCGGCCCAAGAGCCTCATCGAGGCCATGGAGTCCCACGAGAGGTCCGCGGGCGCGGCCCAGTGACCGCAGGCGCGGGCGGGCGGCCCGGCCCGCCCGCGCCCTCCCGGCCCGAACACCGTCTGACGACCGCCGAGGAACTTCGAGGGAGCCTGGATGCTGGCACGGATCAACGGGATCGACCTGGACTACGAACGCACCGGCAGCGGTCCCCCCGTCCTGTTGATCATGGGCAGCGGCACCGCCGGGACGGGCTGGCACCTGTACCAGGTGCCCGCGCTGGTCGCCGCGGGCTTCGAGGCCGTCACGTTCACCAACCGGGGCATCGCCCCCAGCGGAGGGGGCCCCGACTTCACCCTCCAGGACATGGCGGCCGACACCGTCGGCTTGATCGAGCACCTCGGTCTGGGCCCGTGCGCGCTCGTGGGGACCTCCCTGGGGGCACGGGTCGCGCGCGAGGTCGCCCGTATCCGCCCCGACCTGGTCTCCCGGTGCGTCCTGATGGCGCCGCGGGCCCGCGCGGACCGGATGCGGGCCGCCGCGACCGCCGCCGAGATCGAGCTCGCCGACAGCGGCGTCACCGTGCCGCCCCGCTACCGGGCGGTGGTGCGGGCGATGCAGAACCTCTCGCCCAGGACCCTCGCGGACGACGAGCGGATCACCGACTGGCTCGACCTCTTCGAACTGGCGACCGCCGCGGGCCCCGGTGTCCGCACCCAGGGGGAGATCAGCGCCGCCGAGGACCGCGGGGAGGACCTGGCCCGGATCACCGCCCCCTGCCGGGTGATCGCCTTCGCCGACGACATCGTGGCCCCGGCGCACCTGGCCGAGGAGATCGCCCGCGCCCTGCCCGAGGCCGACTACCACGTCGTGCCCGACTGCGGCCACTACGGCTACCTCGAACAGCCCGACCGGGTCAACCGGCTCATCACCCGATTCCTCGACGCATGAAAGAGCCCCCGATGCACCCGACCACCCCCTGGCGGCCCGCCGGGATCAGCCCGGACGGCCACGCGCTGCCCGCCACCGCCGACGCCCTGGCCGGCTTCCTCCAGGACACCGCGCGCACCGACGAACTCCTGGCCGCCCACAAGGTGCTGGTCCTGAGCGGCTTCGGAGTGGGCCCGCGGGAGCTGGAGAGGATCATGCCGCTCCTGCTCCCGGACCGCCTGCCCTACGTCTTCGGCAACTCCCCGCGCACCAAGGTCGGCCACAACGTCTACACCTCCACGGAGTACCCGGCGGAGTTCACCATCTCGATGCACAGCGAGATGTCCTACGCCGCCCAGTGGCCGGCCCGGCTGCTCTTCTACTGCGAGCGGGCGGCCGACAGCGGCGGCGCGACACCGGTGGTGGACAACGCCGCCTGGTACCGGGCCCTGGACGAGGACGTCCGCCAGGCCTTCGCGGGCGGCCTGCGCTACACCCAGAACCTCCACGGGGGACGCGGCCTCGGCAAGAGCTGGCAGGACACCTTCGAGACCGGGGAACGGTCCGAGGTCGAGGACTACCTCGCGCGCACCGGGGCGTCCTGGCAGTGGAACGCGCGCGGCGGACTGCGGGTCAGCCACGTCCGCCCCGCGACGATCGAGCACCCCGTGACGGGCGAGACGCTGTGGTTCAACCAGAGCGACCAGTGGCACCCGGCGGCGCTCGGCGACGAGACCGCCGCCGCGCTGATGGCGATGCTGCCCCCCGAGGAGCTGCCCCAGTCGGTGGCCTTCGCGGACGGCGCCCCGATACCCGCCGACCACGTACGCCAGGTGCGCGACCGCGGCCTGGAGCAGGCCGTGGACAACGACTGGCGGCCCGGAGACCTCATGCTCGTCGACAACGTCCAGGCGGCGCACGGCCGCAGGCCCTTCGGCGGCGACCGCCGCATCCTGGTCGCCATGTCGGACTAGGACTGCTCCCCCCACCACCGCACCCCCCAGGAAGGCCGTACCGATGACCATCGCCCTCGCCGACGTGGAAGGCCTCAACCAGCACGAGACGGAGTTCCTCTACGACGAGATCTTCACCCGCCGCGCCTACCTCCCGAAGGCCCTGAGCCTGCCGCGGGAGCCCGTCGTCTTCGACGTCGGGGCGAACATCGGCATGTTCACCCTGTTCGTGCGGTCCGAGAGACCCGGCGCCACGGTCCACTCCTTCGAACCGGTCCCCTCGGTCTACGAACTCCTGTGCCGCAACCGGGAACGCCACGCGGTGGCGGGGCTCGCCCACCCCTGCGGTCTGGCCGAGAGGGAGCAGGAGGTGGAGTTCACCCACTATCCGGGCTACTCGACCATGTCGACGCGCAGCACCCTGGCGGACACCGAGGCCGAGCGCGCGTTCGTCCGGGGCCAGGTGCGCACCGACCACCTGCCCGAGGCCGAGCGGATGCTGGACGAACTCCTCGCCTTCCGGTTCCGGGAGGAGAAGGTGCACTGCCGGCTGCGCCCGCTCTCCGCGGTCCTCGACGAGCACCCCGTGGACCGGATCGACCTGCTGAAGATCGACGTCCAGCGCGGCGAACGGGAAGTGCTGCGGGGCCTGGCGGACCGGCACTGGCCACTGGTCCGCCAGATCGCCATGGAGGTCCACGACAGCCCCGGCAGCAGCACCGCGGGGAGGCTCCGAGCCGTGGTCGACGAACTGGAGCACCGCGGGTTCAGCGTCCTGACCGAGCAGGAGGACCGGTACGCGGGCAGCGACCGCCACACCCTGTTCGCCGTATCGGAGCACCACCGCCCCTGAGGCGCCGCCCGCCGCCGAGGCGAACCGCCCCGTTCCCCACCCCACTTCGGAGAAACACCATGAACCCCGACAACGGCTTCGAACTGTCCGACGCCGAACGCGCCGACGTGGCAGCCCTGGCCGAGGAGCTGACGCGCACGCCGCCCGCCCTCGTGGACGAACGGGCCTGGCTCGACCGGTGCCGCGCCCTCTCCTGCCACCTGCCCGCCCGCCTCCAGGACCGGCTCCGCGCCTTCCGCCACGACCCCGGCCCCACCGGCAGGCTGCTCCTGCGCAACCTCCCCGCCGCCGACGACGTGCCGGCCACCCCGCTGGAGGCCGACTCCGTGGAGCGCAGGGCGACGCTGAGCGCCTCCGTGCTGTGCGCCCTGTCCATGGAGCTGGGCGACGTCATCGCCTACCGCAACGAGAAGCAGGGGGCGCTCGTGCAGAACGTGGTGCCCGTGCCCGGCCGGGAGGGCCAGCAGTCCAACGCCGGCTCCGTCCCGCTGGAGATGCACACCGAGAACGCCTTCCACGCCCACCGCCCCGACTACGTGGGCCTGTTCTGCGTCCGCAGCGACCACGACCGGGCCGCCGGGCTGCGGGTCGCCTCCGCCCGCGCCGCCCTGGAGCACCTGGACGCCGGGACGCGCGAGACGCTGCGGCGCCCCCTGTTCACCACCGAGCCGCCCCCCTCCTTCGAACGCCCCGACAGCGGGACCAAGCCGCACGCCGTCCTCACCGGCGACGTGGAGGACCCGGACATCCGCGTCGACTTCCACGCCACCCACACGAGCGACCCCTGGGGCAGGCAGGCCATGGACGCCCTGGCGGACGCCGTCCGCACCGTCGCGGAGGAACTCGTCCTCGACCCCGCCGACCTGGTGTACGTGGACAACCGCGTCGCGCTGCACGGGCGTACGGCCTTCGTCCCGCGCTACGACGGCGAGGACCGCTGGCTCCAGCGCGCCTTCGTCCACCTGGACCACCGCCGGTCGCGCGCCGTGCGCGCACAGCACGGGCGCGTGCTGAGCTGATGGCGGCGGACCAGGCGATCCACGCCACCGGCCTCCACAAGCGCTTCGGCGCGGTCCAGGCCCTCGACGGGGTGGACCTGACGGTGGCGCGCGGGGAGATCATGGGCCTTCTGGGCCACAACGGGGCGGGCAAGACCACCCTCGTCAACATCCTGTCCACCCTGACGCCCCCCACGACGGGCGCCGCCTCGGTCGCCGGCTTCGACGTGGCCGCCCGCCCCGACGAGGTGCGTCGGCGCATCGGGGTCACCGGGCAGTTCGCCGCGCTCGACGAGCAGCTCTCGGGCTACGACAACCTCGTCCTGGTGGCGCGGTTGTGCGGGGCCTCGCGGAGGGAGGCGCGGGCGCGGGCGGAGGAGCTGCTGGAGGCGTTCGGCCTGCGCGGCGCCGGGGCCCGCAGGGCGGTGTCGTACTCCGGGGGGATGCGGCGCCGGTTGGATCTGGCGCTGGGGCTGGTCGGGCGCCCCGACGTCCTGTTCCTGGACGAGCCGAGTGTCGGGCTGGACCTGCCGAGCCGCGTCGGGTTGTGGGAGATGGTCGAGGAGCTGACACGCGGCGGTACGACGGTCCTGCTGACGACGCAGTATCTGGAGGAGGCCGATCGGCTTGCCGACCGGATCACCGTGCTGGGAGCGGGGCGGGTCCTGGTCTCGGGCACGGCGGCGGAGTTGAAGGCGCGGGCGGGCAGCGGCTCCATCACGTTGCGGATCGAGCCGCAGGGCGACATGGCCATGGCCGCCGACGCCCTGGGCCGGGCCGGGTTCCCGCCCGCGGTGCGGGCGGCACGGCGTGAGCTGACCGTGCCGGCGGGCGGTTCGGCGGATCTGGCCGCGGTGATCCGGCTGCTGGACGCCGTGGGGCAGAGCGTGAGCGAGATCCGCTACTCGGAGCCCTCCCTGGACGACGTCTACCTCGCCTTCACCGCCGCGGACCCCCACGCCCCCGCCCCTGCGGCGGACCCGTCCGGCGGGTCCGCCACGCCGGACGGGGGCCGCCCGAGCCCCACCCGCCGGCCTTCCGGCCCCGTACCGGTGGGGGCCCGCCGCACCCCTCTTCCGGAGGCGCGACGGCGCACCGGCGACATCCCGGAGACCTTGTGAACGCACCTCGTACGATGGCGCCCCCGGCTGAGCCCGCGATGGGGGAGCGGGGCCCGCGCTGGCAGCCGGCGGGCAGGGCGGCGCAGCTTCGGGTCCTCACGGCACGGCAGATCCGCCTGGTCTACGCGGACCGCAGGGTGGTGCTGTTCAGCGTGGCGCAGCCGGTGGTGATGCTGCTGCTGATCAGTCAGGTCTTCGGCAGCCTCGCGGACCGCTCGGTCCTTCCGCGCGGGGTGTCCTACATCGAGTTCCTGCTCCCCGCTCTCCTCGTCACCACCGGGATCGGCACCTCGCAGTCCGCGGGGGTCGGCCTGGTGCGGGACATGGAGGGCGGGATGGTGCGCCGATTCCGCGTGCTGCCGTTGTCGCTGCCGTTGGTGCTGGTGGCGCGTTCGATCGCCGATCTGACGCGCTCGGGGATGCAGTTGCTGGTCCTGGTCGTGGGGGGCCACCTGCTGTTCGGCTACCGGGCGGGGGGAGGAATGGGGGGCCTGGTGGCGGCGTTGCTGCTGTCCACGCTGGTGATCTGGTCCCTGATCTGGATCTTCATCGCGCTCGCCGCGTGGCTGCGGAAGGTGGAGGTGCTGTCCAGCATCGGCTTCTTCGTCAACTTCCCGCTGATGTTCGCCTCCAGCGCGTTCGTGCCGATCGACGTGCTGCCCGGTTGGCTGGCGGCCGTCGCGACCGTCAATCCGGTGAGCTACGCGGTGGAGGCGTCGCGGAGCCTCGCGCTGGGAGGGCAGGTCGGGAGCGAGGTGCCCGCGGCGCTGTGCGCGGCCCTGGGGCTGATGGCGGCGATGATGGTGCTGGCCGCGCGCGGTTTCCGCCGACCGCCCGACGAGTGACCGTGCTGTCCGGCGGGCGACCGCGCCGTCCCGGACGCGCGCGGCGGGACGGGCGCGGGGCGCGGTCAGGGGGTGCGGCGGCGGTGTCTGCGCCGCCACCACACGGTGGCGAGCGTGAGGGCGGCCGCCACGCCCAGCAGGGTCCACAGGATGGTGGAGAGCAGGGTCTCGGCCTCGCGCAGGGAGGCCGAGACCAGTGTCCCCGCGGACACGTAGAGCGCGGACCACATCGCGGCTCCGGCGAGGGAGGCGGGCAGGAAGCGGAGGTAGGGGACGGAGCCGACTCCGGCGGTCGCGGGGGTGAGGGTGCGGACGACGGGCAGCAGCCGGGTCAGGAAGACCGCGCCGGCCCCGTGCCGGTGGCAGAGTTCCTGGGCCCGGTCCCAGTGGTGCTGGCCGATCCGGCGCACCAGGCGGGTCTCCCGCATTCGCTGCCCGTACCGGATGCCGAGGAGGTAGCCGATGTGGTCGCCGGCCGAGCTGCTGACCGTGACGACGAGGAAGAGGGCCAGCAGGGGGCGGGTCCCTTCCGTCCCGGCGCTCAGGGCCAGGACCGCGACCTCGCCGGGGACGACCATGCCGGCGCCGAGGCCGGACTCCGCGAACGCGAACGCCGAGGCCAGGGCGAATCTGGCGACCGGGTTCATCTCCGACACCGCTGTCAGCAGATCGTGCATCCATGACATGGCAGCCCTCTTCCGCCTCTCCTCGCTCGTGGAGCCCTCCCGGCAGCGCCCCTGGGCAGGTGTGCGCCCTTCTTCCGGGAACTCACGGAAGGGAACGGGAAAACGACTTCCCGGTCTCGCCGGGCGCATTCCCGGCCGACCGGTACGGGTCATGAAGGAGGGCGAAGGGAAGCCAACCTACCAGGCGGCAGCCGCCGAGGCGGCCCCTGCCGGCCGCCCCCCAGGCCCGCCTCTCCTCCAGGGGATCTGCCTGCCGGGGGCGAGGGGAGAGGGGAATGCGGCGGAGGAGGATTCGGCCGGAGCTGACGGGGAGGGGGATTTCGAGGAGTGTCCGACTGAATCGGAGGCGAGGAATAGGGAAACGCTGTCGCATCACGACGCGACACGGAGGGAACTCCCCCGCAGGAGGCGGGTCGTGTGATCGGCTGCCGGGCCGCCGGCGGTGTTCCGGCGGTATGGGGGATTTCGGCCCTTTACCGTCCCATGTCCGCTGCCCCGTACCTGTCGGGCATGGATCGCGGTGGGAGAATCCCCGCTGAAGTCCGGCTTCTTTCCTGGGAGTTCGCATGAACGGCAGGGGCGGTCGGCGCGGCTCGCCCCGAGGGTGCGGCGTCCCCGCGTGAGCGCTCTTGACGTGGGATCGGCTCCCTGAAAGGGTGCGACGGTGAAACTGCGGGTCGAACTGGCTGAGTGCCGGTGCCCCGGAATTCCGCCCGTCGCGCACCCCGGTGCCGGTCGGCGGAATCACGGGCCGTTCACGGGTTGCGGAGGGTGGAAACCCTGCATACGGAACGACCAGTCGTCGACGATGAGAGCCATCGACTGACCGGATTGGTGGAAATGCAGCCGGATGCACTGGCGGGAACGGACGCCTACTTGCCGTCCATGTCCCTCGAAGACTATCTGCGCGACGCGGTGCCGGCCCATCCGGTTCTGAAAGCGTCCGTGGATTTCGGTCGCCCGGGCGCGGACAAAGCGCTGAGGGAACTGGCCGCGACGACCACGGAATTCGATTCCGACGACACCGGGCGCGGCGACTCCTACCGCAGGGCCCAGCAGGACTCGTCCGTCCGCTGGAAGGGAATGCGGCAACTGCTCGAACTGGCCGTGCCCGCGCACACGGCGCCCGGCCCGTGCGCCCCCCGCACCGTCCTCGACGTCCTGGGCGGGGACGGGACCATCGCCCGCGCCGTCCACGGCAACGCCCCGGACCTGCGCGACCGCGTCCAGATCCTCACCGGGGACCTCTCGGGGGACATGGTCGAGCGGGCTCTCGCCCAGGGCCTGCCCGCCGTACGGCAGGCCGCGGACCACCTCTTCCTCGCCGACGGCGCCATGGACGCGGCGCTGCTCGCCTACGGAACCCACCACATCGCGCCGCAGGACAGGCTCGACGCGGTCACCGAGGCCCTGCGCGTGGTCAAGGACGGCGGCCACGTGGTCCTGCACGACTTCGACGACGCCAGCCCCATGGCACGGTTCTTCACCGAGATCGTCCACCCCCACACCACCGCGGGCCACGACTACCGCCACTTCTCCCGCGGCCTCCTGACCGAACTCTTCGCCGAGGCGGGCACACCGGCCCGCGTCATCGACCTGTACGACCCGCTCGTGGTGCGCGGCGACACGCGGGAAGAGGCCCGCCGCCGCATGTGCGCGTACGTGGCCGACATGTACGGGGTCGGCCGGTTCTTCGAGACCCTGGGCGGGACCGACGCCCGCTGGGAGGTCCTGGAGCGGTACTTCCAGCACGAGGAGTACCTGGCCGGCCTGCCCGGCGGCACCGACTTCCCCACCGGCCCCCGCGTCCACCCGTCCCGAGGCGCCTTCGTCGCCGAGGTGCCGCGCGCGGCGATCGTCGCCGTCGCCCGCAAGTCGTCCCGCTGACGCCCTTGCTCCGACCCGCCCGCCGGGGACGGCGGGCAGGAGCACCGGCCCGGTACGCGAGGACCGTACGCCGGGGCCTTCCCGCTCCGTCCGGCGGGCGGCGAGCGCGTGGACCGTGCCGTCGTCCGTGAGCGCGAGGACCGGTCACCGCTCACGGACAGGGCCGAGGCGACACCCGCGCCGAGGTCGTACGAGGCGCGCCGCGCCCCGCTCGCGCGGCCCAGGCCGAGGAGGGGGCCGACGTACACCGCAGCGGGCGCATCGTCGGCGAACCGTCGCCGAGCGGGCAGCCCGTGCGCCACCCGTCCTGCGACGGGCGCTCTCCCGTCAGTAGCCGGACGCGGCCTCCCGCACCGCTTGCCGCGTCTCCCCGGCGCCTCTGTCAGGCGGGCAGGTCCACCAGGAGCAGGGGGGCGGTGGTGGGCTGGGGGGAGCCTCCTGCGGGCTCCAGGGTGAGTCCGAGGGCGCTGGCGTCGGTGACGTCGCCGTCGACGGGGACGGTGCCGTCCCGGTGGATGAGCCCGGCCGGGCGCATGGCGCCGTCGTGGGCGAGCCAGAGCTGGTAGGTCTTGCCGGGGGCGGGTGCGGGCAGTCCATCGGCGGTGAAGACGGCCTTGTTCTGCCGCGGTGAGGTCACGACCGTGGTGCGGGCTCCGTTGCCGGCCTTCGCGTGGAGGGTGCGGGAGTCGGGAGCGGCCAGGACGGCGCCGACGCCGTCGAGGCGCTGTTCGGCCTGCCGGGCCCGCTGCTCCAGTTCCCCTCTCTCCTGGTGCTGCCAGGCGGCGAGGCCGGCGAACGAGGCGGCGGCGACCAGGCTCGCGGCCAGCGCCACGGGCACCGCCTTGCGCCGCACGACGTCGGCGAGTCCGACTGCCGAGGTGGTCTGCGGTACTCGGGGCGGCAGTTGGCGGACGCCGTCGATGGCGGCCATGGTGTGCCGCTTCATCGCGTCCGGCGGCGTCTGGGCCGCGGCCGCGGCCATGCGCGCGGCGGTGGCCTCGAACTCCGCCGTCTCCTGGCGGCACGCCTCGCACGCGTGCAGGTGCTCGGTGAACGCCTGGCGCTCGGCGGGTTCGAGGGCGCCCAGAGCATAGGCGGCGGCGAGCGTGTGGACGTCGTCGTGGTGGTGTTTCATGTGGCCACCCCCATGCAGTCGCGAAGCCGGATGAGCCCGTCGCGCATACGCGTCTTGACGGTCGGAAGCGGTGTGCGAAGGGCCTGGGCGACTTCACGGTAGGTCAGCCCCCGGTAGTAGGCCAGGGTCACCGCCTGGCGCTGGAGCTCCGTCAGGCCGCGCAGACAGCGGCGGACCTGCTCGCTCTCCAACCGGGCCTCGACCCGCTCGGCGACCTCGTCGAACGCCGTATGGTGCTCACGGGCGGCCTGGGTCTGCTCCCGGTCGGCGGACGCCTGGGCGGAACGGACCCGGTCCACGGCCCGCCGGTGCGCGATGGTCGCCGTCCACGTGGTCACGCTGCCGGCCTCCGCCCGGTAGCGGGCGGCCTGCCGCCAGACGTCGATCATGACCTCTTGAGCGACCTCCTCGGACTGGGCGCGGTCGCGTACGACTTTCACCACGATGCCGAAGACCATGGGGGCGAGCGCGTCGTAGAGGGCGGAGAAGGCCTGCTTGTCGCCGCCGGCGATCTTCTGCATCACCTCGACCAGCCCGGCGGCGCGGCCGGTGTGATCGGTGCGGCCGGAGGGGAGCGGTCGGTTCACCGGTCGGCCTCCGGCCGTGGCGACCAGCCGAAGCGACGGCCGGGGCCGGCCGGCCGGGGGTGGGGTGTCCATCGCATGGGGGTCCTTGTCCGTGGGGTGGCGCCGGTCCGCCGCCAGGGAGGGCCCGGCCCGGAGCCGTGTGGTGTCTCCGCTGGTTCTTCGTGGCGGACGTGCGGGCGGATGGGTGGGCGTCCGGTCACCGGGACGACCGCTGTCTCCCCCCTACCCGCTTCCGCGCTCCAGCCCCCGATGGCCCCGTCCCGCGCGAAACATTCGGGAGGTCGACCAATCCGCCTGCCGGGCGCCACCGAATGGAGGGTGTGAGCAACTTCCGCAGCACCGTCCACCGGTCGGGCCAGGGCGCGTCGGCCGGGCTTCTGGCCGCGTTCACCGCGCTGGCCGCGGCCGAGCTGGTCGCTGCCCTGGTCCGCCCGGCCGCCGGCCCGGTCACCGTGGTCGGCGGGGCGGTGATCGACCGCACTCCGGCCGCGGTGAAGGATTTCGCGATCCGCACGTTCGGGGAGGACGACAAGGCCGTCCTCCAGGCCGGCATCCTCGTCCTGCTGGCCCTCTTCGCGATCGCTCTGGGCGTCCTGGCACTGCGGCACCGGCGCCTCGGCGCGATCGGCGTCCTGGCGTTCGGGGTCGTCGGCGCGGCCGCGGCCTACGACAGGCCCGACTCCGCGGGCGCCGGTGACGCGCTGCCCTCCCTCGCCGGGGCACTGGCCGGTGTCCTGGTGCTGTACGTCCTCGTGGGCCGGGCGGCCCCCGCCGGCTCCCCGCCGGGGGCCGGGGGCGGCTGGAGCCGACGGGGCTTCCTCACCGCGGCGACCGTGACCGCCGCGGCCGCCACCGGCGCCGGAGCGCTGGGCCGGGCGCTGTCCGGGCAACGTGCTCAGGACGCCGTCGCCTCCCGCGACGGCCTCGTCCTCCCCGCACCGGCCTCGCCCGCTCCCGCGATCCCGCCCGGCGCCCGGCTGAAAGCACCTGGGATCAGCCCGTTCACCACACCCAACCGCGGCTTCTACCGTGTCGACACCGCACTGGCCGTCCCCCGGATCGACGCCGGGACGTGGAAGCTGCGCATCCACGGCGCAGGCGTCACCCGCCCCCGCACCTACCGCCTCGACGAGCTGCTGGCCCGCCCCCTGATCGAACGCGACATCACCCTGACCTGCGTCTCCAACGAGGTCGGCGGCCCCTACGTGGGCAACGCCCGATGGCTCGGCGTACGCCTGGCCGACCTGTTGGCGGAATGCGGGGTGAAGCCGCCCTCCGCGGGAGGCGAGGCCGATCAGCTCGTGGCGCGTTCCGTGGACGGCATGACCCTCGGCTCACCGGTCGAAGACGTCATGGACGGCCGCGACGCGATCCTGGCCGTCGGCATGAACGGGGAACCGCTGCCCTTCGACCACGGATTCCCCGTCCGAATGCTCGTCCCCGGACTGTACGGCTACGTCTCCGCCTGCAAGTGGATCACCGACATCGAGCTGACCACCTTCGACGCCTACGACCCGTACTGGGTCAGACGCAGGTGGGCCCGCCGGGCGCCGATCAAGACCCAGTGCCGCATCGACACACCGAAGCCCTTCGCACGCCCCGCCGCCGGCACGGTCACGGTCGCGGGCGTCGCATGGGCCCAGCGACGCGGCATCACCCGCGTCGAGATCCGCGTCGGCGACGGCCCCTGGCAGGAAGCCGACCTCGCCGCCCAGGACACCGTGGACACCTGGCGCCAGTGGTCCTTCCCCTGGAAGGCCGCTCCCGGCGGCCACACGATCACCGTGCGCGCCACCGACGCCACCGGCGCCGTGCAGACCGAGCGGCGCACCCGGACCGTCCCCGACGGAGCGAGCGGCTGGCACAGCGTCTTCGTCACCGTCTCCCCGACCACATGACCGGCCGCTCCGCGGCCGAACCGGAGAACCACCCTCGCGTCCCGCTCGGACCGAGAACCCATCCCACCCAGGAGAACCTGATCATGAACACCACCCGTATCCGCCGTACCGCGATCGCCGTCACCGCCGCAGCGATGCTGCCCCTCTCCCTGGCGGCCTGCTCCGACTCCGGCAGCGACACGAACGCCGCCCCCACCGCGGCCGCCGACGACGCGGCCAAGACCAGTGGCGCCCCGACCGACGACGCGATGACGAGCGACGAGCCGTTCGGCCCGGCCTGTGCCGGCGTCCCGACGGAGGGCGCCGGTTCCTTCGACGGCATGGCCAAGGACCCCGTCGCCACCGCCGCTTCCAACAACCCGGCCCTGTCCACCCTGGTCACCGCCGTCAAGCAGGCCGGCCTGGTCGACACCCTCAACAACGCCCAGGACATCACCGTCTTCGCACCGACCAACGACGCCTTCGCCAAGATCCCCAAGGCCGACCTCGACAAGGTCCTCGCCGACAAGGCCATGCTGACGAAGATCCTCACCTACCACGTGGTGGGCCAGAAGCTGACCCCGCAGCAGATGGAGAACGGCTCCTTCGAGACCCTGCAGAAGGGCATGGTCACCACCACGGGCAAGGACATGTCCTACAAGGTCAACGACAGCGCCGCCGTGGTGTGCGGCAACGTCAAGACGGCCAATGCCCACGTCTACATCATCGACACCGTCCTCATGCCCAAGTAGGCGGTGGACTCCCGCGCCCGCGGATGAAGAACGGCTGGGGTCCGGCTTCCTCCTCCCCTCGGAGGAAGCCGGGCCACCGGCCTTCCCTCCTTCCGGCCCCGCACGGCGCCCTGTCCGGCAACGGCCGCCCCGCAGGCCTGCCGACTCCGCCGGGAGGCGGCGCGGGGTCGCGGGCGACCGCAGGGGACGATCGGCGCTCCCGCAGCACCACAGGCCGGGGCCGGGTCGGCGACCTGGCTCCTGCTCCGGGATGGATATCCGCGGGCCGACCGGGCACACGCATGTCCATGCACGGACAACATGCGCGTCCCACCAGCAGCAGTCTGTTCGGCCCGGCCCCGGCTGCCCGGACACCGCCGCCCGGCCGCACCGGTGCCAAGCACGCGCGTCGCACCCGGCTCACCGGCCGCCTGCGCCGACGCATCTTCGCCTACCGGGCGATCGAGTTCCTGTCCACGCACATCCCGGACACGTCCGGGCCCGGCGAGGAGTGCCTGCTCCTGGTCCACATCCGCCATGTCGTCGGCCAGGTCCAGTACCGGATCTGCGCCGACTGCTCCCAAGGCGTCATCACCGCCGTCGTCATCGACGAGTGCTTCCACAGGACCGGGCTGGGCACCCGTGCGCTCTCCCATCTGCGTTCCCGTCATCCGGGACTCGCCTGGCGCAGCACCCTTCGCAAGCGCACCACCCGAGATCTCCTGCGCCGGATGCGGATCCCCGCGACCCCCGCCGCCGCGCTCTGTCCCCATGCGCCCCAGCCCCTGTCCGGCTCGTCGAGGCGCCGCTCCGCCGCCGCCGCGCCCACGCGTACCGCTGCGGGATGAGCGCGGCGGACCGTCGGAGTCGACCGAAACGGCCCACTCCACAGCCCTCCTGAGCGCGGTCGTCCGACGGAGACGGCGAGCGGACCGCGCGGTGGTGCGCGACCGCACCACGATGACCGAGTCCGGCTTCCGGACGCGGTCTCCGTACGACGGCGGATCCCCGCCCCCGCGGCGAAGACGTACGGGGCATCGGATGACCGCTTCCGGCCGGGGCAGCTGGGCACAGCGGGTGGTCATGACCGGAACTCCCCGCTGCCGGGCTTGTACGGCCCGAGAGGGACGCGAGGGCCGCTGCCGGTGAACCGGCGGACGTCCGCCGACAAGAGCGGATGCCCGAGCCCGGATCGCGGCCATGATCGGTGCGCGCTGGAGCGAGTAGTCCCGCTGCCGCGGACCCGCGTAGATGCGTCCATTTCCGTATCGGCCTCAGTGGGGGAGCAGTTCAACACGGTGCCGAAGTCGCTCGTGTGACATCTGCACAGAAGGCTATTCGGACATCCCTTGATTTCTTCTCCTCCCCGCCCGGTGGCCCCTTGGTCGAATAAGGGGGAGTCCACGCAGCTCAGATGCGCCGCCCGGCCTTTCTCGGTGGGATCCGAATGATCGGCCGACGAGGGGATCGGCGACGGAGCAACCCCGAACACTTGCCAGGTACGCCTTCGAGGGCAACTCTTGGTCGTACGAGCAGAGCGCCCCGAGAGCCACGTCGAGAAGGTGGCCCCCGCCGACCGGATCCGCCTGCGGATTTCGGCGCACCGTTGCTGCCGTACGTCAAGATCTTTCCTTTCAGGGGGTCTTCCTCTTGTTTGCCACCGCATTCATCGACCGCCTCGGAATAGGCGTCCCCCATATCCCGGCGACGACGAGTCCCTGTCACCGGCCCGAGAGGGGAGGGTCGAGGAAGAACCTCTGCGGAGTTTCGCACGGGCGGAATTCCCGTCGGGAGAAGCGGAGTTCACCGTCCATGGCCTGCCGGCCGCCCGATTTCCGCACGGGGTCCCCGGCGGCTCCTTCACCTTCCTCACACGCGAGCCGATGCAGGCGCGTCAGCGCGTGGCGGCCGGTCTCGCGTCCGCGCTGCGCATGTCGGTCGACCCCCGCGACGCGGTGCCGATGGAACCGCCCCTGCGAGGTCGGTGGCGATCGGTCGCCGCGCCGGCTTGAGGAGCGTCGTACAGCGACCGGTCCGGAAGGGGACGCAAGGCCGTACACGGGAGTGACATGAGCCGCGAAGTCGGGCGGGTGGCGTTCACGGAACAGGACCGCGCGCGCTTACGGCCCCACCCGGCACCGTGCCTGCCCGCGCGGCGGGAAGCGATGACGGACCCCGGTTCCGGGAGGGCGCCGCCCACGTCGGGCGCGCCCCTCGTCCGCGAGAACCGCCGCGCGCACGCGAGACGCTGCGCGAAGGCCTCCCGCGCCCCGCCCGCACCGACGCGGGGAAGTTCACCCACGTCGAGAACCGGCGCACGTTCCCTGCCCCGACGGTCCACGGCCGCACCGCGCTGCGCGCCCCGCGGGCGGCCACGGGCGTCGCGCTGAGCTCCCGGACCGACCCGACCCGGACGCCGTCACCCCCGGAGCCACCGCCGACCTCGCGCCCTCGAAGGCGACCCGTTCCAGGACGTCAACGCCGTCGGCGGCGCGCGGCGCGTGATCCAGCGGGGCCGCCCGACCACCCGGCGACCGGCCGTGCCCGGGCCGGGCGCACGCCCCGTACCGCCCTTCCTCCCCACACCAGCGAAGGAGAAGTCCATGAACCCCGAGCAACTCGTCGAAGCGATGAAACCGGACGTCGAACGGTTCATCGACGGCAACCGGCTCGTCGAACTGGCGCAGTCCGGGCAGATCCGCTCCGAGCAGTTCAGGAGGTTGCTGCTGGCCGAGTACCAGTGCCAGGAGGCCGAACTGTCCACCTACGCCCTGCTGGTGGCCCGGCACCGCCATGAGGCGCCGGCCACCATGTTCTCGTTCGCGCTGCACACCATCGCCACCGCACGCGGCCTGCTGCGCGAGGCGGCCCCGTCCGTCGGCGTCTCCCCCGACATCCCGTCGGTCCCGGTCGACCAGGGACTCTTCCGCGTGGTGCGCGACCTGAGCTGGATGGGCACCCAGGCCGGTCCCGCCGAAGCCGCCCTCTACTTCCACACGGACCTCTCGACCTGGTGCACCCTCTTCTCCCGGATCGTCGACGCCTCCCGGCAGTTGCCGGACGCTCCGGACCCCCTCCTCACCTACATGGAGTCGTGGGGCGACCAGCCGCCTCCGGAGATCGCCGAGGGGGCCCTGGAAGTCCTCGAGTACGGCCTGGCGCGCGGGGAGGAGCCCGCCCGCGTCCTCCACACCGCCCGACAGCTCGGGGAACTCATCGACCCGTACTGGGACTACGTCGCCGGCGGTTGAAGGAGGGCCGCGTCCGCAGGGCAGGCCCCACCGGCCCGCGTACCGGTCCCCACGCGGCGGCCGCCGCCCTCCACCGGCGCGGTCCTCCGCCACGACCCCGGACGGCGCGGCTTCACCAGCGACAACTGTTCGGGCGCTCACCCGGAGATCCTCTCCGCGCTGGTCCTCGCGAACGGGGGGCACCAGGGGGCCTATGGGGAGGACGACTACACCGCCCACCTGGAGGACGCCTTCCGCCGTCATTTCGGACCCGGCGCCGCGGTCTTCCCCGTCTTCAACGGCACCGGAGCGAACGTCGTGGCGCTGCAGGCCGTCACGAACCGGTGGGGCGCGGTCGTCTGCGGCGAGCGGGCCCACGTGAACCAGGAGGAGGGAGGGGGGCCGGAACACGTCGCGGGGCTCAAGCTGCTGGGAGTGCCCTCCACGCACGGGAAGATCGGCGTCGGGGCGGTCGAAGCCGTGCTGGAGGCGGCGGGGGACGAGCACAGTGCCCGACCGCAGGCCCTTTCGCTGACCCAGGCCACGGAACGGGGAGCCTGCTACACCCCGCGGGAGGTCCGCGACCTCGCCGTACGCGCCCACGCGCACGGCCTCGCCGTCCACATGGACGGGGCACGCCTCGCGAACGCGGCCGTGTCCCTGGGCGTCCCCCTGGCGGCCTGCACCACGGACGCGGGGGTGGACATCCTGTCCTTCGGCGGCACCAAGAACGGCCTCCTCTTCGGTGAGTGCGTGGTGGTCCTCGACCCGTCCCGCGTATCGGGCACGGCCCACCTGCGCAAGTCCACCACGCAGCTCGCTTCCAAGATGCGCTTCCTCTCCGTCCAGTTCGAGGCGCTTCTCGGCGAGGACCTGTGGCACCGCAACGCGGCGAACGCGAACGCCATGGCGCACCGGCTGGGCTCCCTCCTCGCGCGGGTGGAAGGAGTGCGGGTCGTGCGGCCCGTCGAGGCCAACGCCGTTTTCGCCGTTCTTCCCCCGACCGTGCCGGCCGCGCTCCAGGGACGGTACGACCTGCGCCCCGACGGGGAGAGGCCGGGCGGAGTGCGCCTGATGTGCTCGTTCGACACCACGGAGGAGGACGTCCGGGACTTCGTCGCGGCGGTGGCGCAGGCGATCGACGCGCGGGGGGAGGGCCGGCGCAGGCCGTAGGGCCCGGCAGCGGGCGCCGGGCGCGGAGGCGCCCGACGCCCGCTGCCGGAGCGTTCGTGGGGCTCGCGGGCCTCGGACGTCAACCGTTCGGCCGGCTCCCACCGCCCTCGCCCGGCGCCGTGGGGGCGGGCAGGAGGCCGGCCTCCCGCAAAAAGCGGAGGCCGGCGTCGATCAGCCGCGCGTCGACGGGCGGGCAGACGATTCCGCTTCCGGCGAGCGCCTCCTCGGTGTTGTCCCGGCCGAAGCTCGGGAACGTGCCGGCGAAGTACCTCTCCACGATCGAGGCGGTGGAGCGAGGGGCCGGCTCGGCGAACATCGGAACGTACGGGGCCAGGGGGTGTTCGGGGTCGCGGTCCGCCAGCTCGGCCATGTGCCGGGCCCAGGTGGCGTAGGACTGTTCCCTGACGCCGTACCCCAGGGCGCGCAGGCGCTCCACGAGCAGGTGCAGCAGCGCGGGGCGGGGGTTGGCGAGATGGTGGACGCGGCCCTCGCACGGCTGGTGGGTGAGGATGTGGACGACGGCGGCGGCGGTGTAGTCCACCGGGACGAAGTCCAGGAGCAGGGGGGCGTCCGGGGCCGTTCCGGTCTCCGCCGCGGTGCGGAAGAGTGCGCACATCATGGTCTCGGTGTTCCACGTGCCGCCGTCCGTGGCGCCCGTGATCTCGTGGGGCCGGTGAACGGTGACCGGAAGCCCGCGCCGTGCCGCTCGGGAGACGAGGCGTTCGGCGACCCACTTGGTCTCGGCGTAGCCCTGGCAGAGCAGTTCCGGGTGGGAGAGAGGGGTGTCCTCGTCCACCCGCCGTACGCCGGCGAGTCCGGAACCGGCGAGGACGCTCATGCTGGAGACGTAGTGCACCGCCTTGAGCCTCCGTTCCGCGGCCAGGGCCAGGACGGTCCGGGTCCCCCCGACGTTCGCCGCGGCCAGGGCTTCGTAGGGGTAGGCGAAGTTGACCTGGGCGCCGTTGTGGAGGACGACCTCCACCTCCTGGGCGAGAGCGGCCCAGGCCGCGTCGTCCAGCCCGAAGCGCGGCCGGCCCAGGTCACCGGGGACCACCGCGACGCGGTCCGCCCAGCGGTCGGGGTCCAGGCCGTAGTGGTGCGCCCGGCCCCGCAGGCGGGCGAGGGCCTCGGCGCCGTCACGCGCGCGCACGAGGCAGTGGACGCGCCGGACGCCGGCCGCGGCGAGGCGGTCCAGGAGGTGGACCCCGAGGAAGCCGGTCGCCCCCGTCAGCAGCACGGAACGCGGGACCTTCTCCTGGTGGCGTTCCGTCGGGACGCCGCCGGCGGCGGGCGCGTCGAACCGCAGGGCCGGGTCCGGGGCGGCCTCGGCGGAGAAGTCGACCGGGGCGTCGTGGGCGGCGGCGTCGTCCGGCTCGTCGCGCAGCTCGACCGCTCGCGCCGTGAACGCCGCCAGAGTGGGGTTGGCGAGGAGGACCCGCAGAAGGGTCCGGGCGAGGGCCGGCCGGATGCCGAGACGCTCACGGACGACCGCGACGACACGGGTCGCCTGGAGCGAGGTACCGCCCAGGGCGAGGAAGTCGTCCTCGCGCCCGACGCCGTCGACCCGCAGGAAGCGGCGCCAGACTTCGGCGACGGCTGCCTCGTCGTCTCCCCGCGGACCTTCGGCGGTCTCGGCCGATCCCCCTGCCGCGTCGTCCGTGAGTTCCCCCAGCCGCCCCCGGTCGACCTTGCCGCTGCTGGTGAGGGGCAGTTGCGCCACGGGGACGACGCGCGCGGGCCGCATGTGCGCGGGCAACCGCTCGCTCAGGTACTGGTCCAGTTCCCCGGACAGGTCGTCGTCCGGCTCCGGGGCGGGCACGACGGCGGCGGCCAGGCGCTGGGAGGCGCCCTCCCCCAGGACGCCGACGGCGGACTCGTTGACCCGCGGGTGGTCGGTGAGGGCGGTCTCGACCTCGTCGAGCTCGACCCGGAAGCCGCGGATCTTGACCTGCCTGTCCCGGCGGCCGTGGAACTCGAGGACGCCGTCCGCCCGCCACGCGGCCAGGTCTCCCGTGCGGTACAGGCGCCGCCCCTGGCCGGGAACGAACCGGTCGGGGACGAAGGCCGCCGCCGTCCTGGCGCGGTCGCCGAGGTACCCGAGCGCCACCCCGTCGCCGCCGACCCACAGTTCGCCGATCTCGCCGGGGCCGACCGGGGCGCCGTCGTCCCGTACGACGTAGGCGGTGGAGTCGGCCACCGGGCGGCCGATGGGGACGCCACGGGCGTCCGGCGCGAGTGAGTCGATGACGTGGACGGTGGAGAGGACGGAGTTCTCGGTGGGCCCGTAGCCGTTCAGGAAGAGGGCGGGGGACCCGTGCTCCCGAACGGCTCGCACGGCCGAAGGGCTGAGGACGTCCCCGCCCGCTATCAGGCGCCGCAGTCCCGAGAACATTCCGGGACGTTGTTCGGCGTGCAGATGGAAGAGGCCGGCGCTGAGCCACATCACGGTGATCCCGCGGTCGCCGAGCAGCCGTTCGAGGGCGGCCGGGTCCAGGAGGGCCTCGGGGTCGGGCAGGACCAGGGCGGCGCCGTTCAGCAGCGGGGCGAACAGTTCGTAGCAGGAGACGTCGAAGGTCGGGTTGGTGGTGGCCAGGAGGCGGTCGGCCGGTGTCAACCGGAGGGCTTCGGTTCCGCGCACCAGCCGGACGGGGCCCCGGTGCGCGCAGACGACGCCTTTGGGCGTGCCGGTCGAGCCGGAGGTGTAGATGACGTAGGCCGCGTCGGTGGCGCGTCGGCGCGCTGTCCGGTCCCCGGCCGGAGCGGGCCCTTCCCGCGACGTGAGTTCGGCGACGGGCACCCGGTCGAGTCCTCCGGCCGCTGCGGTGTGCGGCTCCGCGCCGGTGGTGACGACCGTGCGGACGCCCGCTTCTCGCAGGATCGAGGAGATGCGGTCGGCGGGGTGCGAGGGATCCAGCGGCAGGAAGACCGCGCCGGCCTCGAGGACGGCGAGGACGGCCGCGACGGCTTCCGGGGAGCGGGGGAGGAGAAGCGCGACGCGGTCCCCGTCCCCCACTCCGCGGGCCCGCAGGCGTGCCGCGCCGCGCCGTACGCGCTCCAGCAGTTCGCCGTAGCTCCAGGCCCCCCGGTCCCACAGCACCGCGGGAGCGTGAGGACGGAGCCGGGCCTGTTCCGCGAACAGTTCGGGCATCAGCGCGTCCCGAGGGTAGTCGGTGGCGGTGTCGTTCCACTGCCGGACGGCATCCGGTACGTGGACGTGGGGCTGGACCATGCGGCGCCTCGATGACTGGGGATGGAGGGGCGGCCGCCGGCGGGTGCGTTCACCACGTGCCGGACGGTCGTCCCCCGGGGAGGGGGCCGGAGGTGAATGGACGCTCCTCCGGACGCCGGATTCATGCTCGGCGATTCTGTTGACGCCCTACCCGGCCATCGGTATCCGATTCTTCCCGCCGGAACAATTTCTGAATTCTTTCGTCTCTCGCAGCACAGGTAAAACACCTGCAACAGCGGTTCACTCGCGATCCGCCCGACGGGCTCCCGGATGATTTCCCCCCACCCCGGCAGGCCGAATATCCATGGGGCGGGCTTCGATGCCGACCCCTCCCTCCGAAAGAGTCCAGAACCATTACGGCGGGGTGAGAGAATCTTGAGAACTCCCTTGTCCATCCCCGCGCTTCGTGCACTAATGGAGACGAACCCCGAGGGTCGTAGCCGGACGTGGCGAAGATCGCCCCCATTTTTATCCGGCGCTTATTTCGCCCGCGGCGGGCCCCGCATTCCAGTGCGCTCGAAAACGAGCACCGGGTCCGCCCCGCGACCCACGTGGGAAAAGCGCGACACACGCAAAAAGGACGAGGTCACATGCCCGACACCATTCCGCCGGACGCCAGGGAGCTCGCGCGACGCCTCCAGGAGCAGCGCGAGCGCGCCCCGGTCGGCAACGCGCTCCTCGACACACTCGACGCCGATCGGGCGCCGGAGCTGTTCAGGCGCTTGGTCGGCGTCGAAGCCCAGTGCCACGGGGCCGAGCTGACCGCCTACGGAACCATGCTGGCGCGCTTCCCGCGCCGCCCGGCCGCCGATCTGTTCATCCGCCTCTCCCGGCTGGTCTACGACGCCCAGCCGAAACTGCGGGAATGCGCCGACGCCCTCGGCCTGCCCGATCCCGCCGGAAGGCCCTGGCCCTCGGACCGGGAAACCTACACGTTCAACGGGACGCTCAGTTGGACGGCGATCCAGGGAAGCCAGGCATCCTTCGCCCTTTCCTCGTACACGGACATGGTCGTGTACTTCTCCGGCTGCACCTCCCTGGTGCGGCGTGCGCGCCAGCTGAAGGTCGAACCCCCTGCGGAATTCGTCGCCTACTACGATGACGACGCATCGGACGAGCTGACCGAGCTGGCCCTCGACGTGGTCCAGGACGGCCTGGACCGCGGAGACGACCCGCGCGAAGCGCTGTTCCACGCACGCCTTATGGAGGAGTCGATCGGCGACTTCTGGAAGTCCGCCGCGAACAGGGCCTGAACGGCCTCCCGCCCTCCTCGGACCCAAGGAAACGACATGCGTGTCGCAATCGCCGGCGCGGGCATGGCAGGACTGGCCGCCGCATGGCTTCTCGAAGAGTCGCACGATGTCCTCCTGCTGGAGGAACGGGGAACTCCGGGAGGGAATCTCCGCACGTTCCTCCCGCCCGGACCGGTGCGCACGCCCGAAGCCGTGGAGCTGGGAGTGCGGGCGGTCCCCTCGGACCCGGACTCCCTGGTCATGCGTCTTTCCGGGGCACTCGGACTGGACCGCGGGCAGTGGCTGCCCGTTCCGCCGGGGCGCCTGCTCCTGAGCGACCGCGAAGAAGAGGACGCCCCGCGCCGCACCGCCTCCCCGCTCACGCCGGCGCGCCGCGAGGAGGCGGCACGGGCGACGGCCCTCCTGGCGGAGGAGGCGTACCGCTGGAAGAGCGGAGGACTCGACTGGGGAGTACCGCTGCGCGAGGCGGTCGAGGACTTCGACCTGCCCAGGCGGGTGAAGGAGGCGGCGGTGTACTCCCTGCCGGCCGCGACCTTCGGCTGCACCCTGGCGGAGGCCGGACTCCTCTCGGCCCGTGCCGTGGGGGAGCTGTGCGCCGAGGACCCCGCCGCACCGGCCCCGGCGAGCTGCCGGCTGAACGGCGGCATGGAGTCGCTCGCCCGGCGCCTGGTGTCGCGGTCGCCCCGCGTCGAACTGGCGCTCGGCACCGCCCTGTGCACGGTCCGCCCGCGCCTGGGGAGACCGGAGCTGACCGACACGGGCGGGCGCCGTCACCGGGTGGACGCCCTCGTTCTCGCCGTGCCCGCCGACGCGGCCGCACGAGCCCTGTCCTCGTACGCGGGCCCCCTGCGGGCGCCGCTGGCGTCCTACGCCTACCGCCCCCTCCTCTACCAGGCGCACCGCGATCCCCGCCTCATGCCCGCGGACCGCGACGCCTGGGCCCCCTCGACCGTCGCCGTCCACGGGCCCTGGGCGGAGACCACGGACTGGTACCCCACGAGGGACGGCGACCTGTTCGTCAGTCAGGTGACCCACAGGGACCCCCGCCCCCGCACGCCCCTGGCAACGGCGGGCTTCCGGACGGTGCAGCCGACGCCCGGCATGGTGAGAGCCGGGCGGGAACTCCTGCGCTTCCAGGGGGACGGCGGCGTCTTCCTCGCCGGTCACCTCACCACCCCCGTGAACACCCTCGAGAACGCCCTCGCCAGCGCCGTCGCGGTCGCCCGCCGGCTGGCGCCCCGGAGCCGGCGACTGGCCCAGCTCCTCGACACCACCTGAAAGGCCTCCCATGTCCCGCCCCGTCTTCCACGACCAGCACGCCCACATAGGCGATCTGGTCATCCCCTGCATCGACGTCGCCCGCGGCCGCGCCACGGAGCCGAGCGGCATCCCCCACCTGGCCGATCCCGGCGACGTCCTGGCCATCGCCGAGGCGTACGCCTCCGGCAGCGCGCAGAAGCTCTTCCTCGACGTGTTCGACCCCTGGGACGCCGTCGACTACCTTCCCGGCCTGCTGCGCGACCTCAGCACGACCGGCATGAGTCTGCTGGTGTCCGTGGGCCACGGCGACGTCCCGTCCACCGTGCACGCCGGCGGGCTGCTGGAGGCCGGGGCCGACGTCGTCTCCGTCAGCACCGGTCTGATCGAGAAGCCGGACACCGTGGCGCAGGTCGCCGCGGCCTACGGCTCCCACCGCCTCATGGGCGTCGTCAACTGCCGGTCCGCCGGCCCCGGACAGTGGCGCGTGTACGTCCACGACGGCGAGCGGAGCACCGGACGCGACGCCGCGGACGTCGCCCGGCAGTTCGCCGAACTCGGCGTGGCCGCCATCCTCGCCAACAACATCGACCGGGAGGGCACCGGAACCGGCTTCGACCTGGAGCTCGTCCGGGCCGTCGCCACCGCCTCGGGCCTCCCCGTCATAGCGTCGGGCGGCTGTGGCAGCCTCGACCACCTCCAGGAGGCCCTCGGCGCGGGGGACTCCACCTACGTCCTGGTCAACGCCATGGTCCACCGGGGCGCCCACAGCGTCCGGGAGATCCGCGACCACCTCCTCGCCCACTCCTCCTTCCGCACCGGTCTCGGTTAGGCGCCGGACCGTGCGCCAGATCGTCTTCACCCGGTACGGCGACCCCGCCCACGTGCTGGTCCTCACCCACCGTCCGGTCCCCGAACCCGGCCCCGCCCAGGTGCGCGTGCGCGTGAACGCCCGGCCCGTCAACCCGTCGGACCTCCTCCTGGTGGAGGGCCGCTACGGCAGGCCCGCCTCCTTCGCCGTGGGGCTCCACCCGGACGGCGTCCACGCGGCGGCCCCCGTCGGATTCGAAGGAGTCGGGGTGATCGACCGGGCCGGACCGGACGCGCTCCACCCGGTGGGCACGCGTGTGGCCGTCTCGGCGCCGGGCACCTGGGCCGAGTACGTCGTCGCCGACCACGGGGACGTCCACCCCGTGCCGTCGGCCCTGAGCGACGGCGCGGCCTGCCGGCTGACCGTCAACCCCGTCACCGCCAACCTTCTGCTCGACAGCCTCGACGTGGAGCCCGGAGATCTCGTCCTGTTCACCGCGGCCGCCTCCTCGGTCGCACGGATGATGATGCGTCTGGCCCACCTGAGAGGCGTGCGCTGCGTGGGCCTGGTGCGCGACCGGAGGCATCGGCGGTCCCTGATGGAGGCGGGCGCCTTCGCGGTGCTGCGCGAGGACGAACCCGCCCTGGAGCGGCAGCTCTCGGAGATCGCCGCCGGCCGGGGCATCCGCGCCGTGGTGGACGCCGTGGGCGGACCGGTCGCCGACCTGTCCCTCCGCGCCCTGGGCCCGCACGGCCGGTTCGTCGGGTACGGCCTCCTGTCCGGCCTGCCCGTCACCGTCCGCCCGGAGGACCTCCTGTTCCGCGGCATCACCCTGACCGGCTTCTGGCTGCCCGAACGCCTGTCCCGGCTCACCACCGGACAGGTCGCCGACGTGATGGCGCGGGCCGCCGCCCAACTGGCCGACGGCACCATAGAGGTTCCCGAGGCCGAGACGTTCGACCTGGCGGACGTCCGGGCCGCCGTGCGCCACAGCCGGGAAGCCGGACGCGTCTCCGGGGCGGTCCTGATCGGCTGAGGTCGCGACGGCCCGGAGGTCCGGCTGTGTCCCGGCGTCCCGACGTCTCTTCCCCTCTCCCGAGCGGGGGAAGAGACGTGGTTGCGAGGTCGTCCAGCCGATCCGGGGGCGGCGGATGCCGAAGCGCGCCGGATCCGCCTCGACCGACGTACCGGTCAGCCCTCGCCGGGGTCCGGGTCGCCCAGGCCGATCCGTCGTGCGTGCACGCCCAAGTCCACGTGCCCGCAGCCCGCGGGGGTGGAACAGGGGCCGTCGCCGTACGCGCCCGAGGTCACGCGTCCCTCCGCCCGGAAAGCAGACGGTCCGCCTGCTCGGCGACGGCGAGCAGCGCCGTGTCCGCGCCCGGAGCGGCGTCCAGGAGCAGGCCCACCGGAAGACCGGCGGCGGTACGGCCGGCCGGGACCGTCATGGACGGGCTCCCCGTCACGGACGCCACCGCCGTGTTGCGGATGTAGGTGAGGAAGGTCGACGACTCGCCCGAGGGGCGGTCCAGCGTGGCGCGCACGTGCCTGCCGGGAGCCGGCAGCGTGGTCGTGGGGGCCAGCAGTACGTGCGCCCCCTCCCGGCGCCGGAGAGCGCGCAGCCGGTCCCCCAGGAGCCGGGCGCACCGCAGGGCGTCCTCGTAGGCGGCCCGGTCCGGTCCGCCGCCTCCGAGCAGCGGCAGGACGTGTTCGCGGACGTCCTCGCCCGACACCGCGCGCAGCACGTCGTCCGCGGCGGGTGCGCCGGGGTGGCGGGCGAGGTAGCGGGCGAGGGCGGCGCGGGTCTCGCGCGCGGGGACGACGGTCGCGCTGCGCAGCACGTCGGGCCAGGAGAAACCGGGCAGCGTACGCTCGGCCAGTTCCCAGCCCGCGGCGCGCAGCCGCTCGCAGGCCGCCCGGCAGACCCGCTCGACCTGCGGGTCGAGGTCCTCCCAGAGGGGGGCGGGCAGCACGGCCCTGGGCGCGCGGGGATACGGCGTGCCGGCGGCGCGGGCCCGAGGGCCGGCCAGCACCCGGTCGAGCAGGCGTGCGTCGCGGACGTCGCGGGTCATCACGCCGACCGTGTCCCGGCCGGTGGAGACGCGCACCACCCCGTCCGCCGGGTACCGGCCTCGGGTGGGCCGGAACCCGACGATGCCGCAGAGCGCCGCCGGGATGCGGACGGAGCCCCCGGTGTCGGTGCCCAGGCCCGCCGGCACGAGGCGCGCGGCGACGGCCGCGGCGGTCCCCGAACTGCTGCCGCCGGCCAGGTGGTCCGGTGCGGCGGGATTGAGCGCGGGCGGCCCCAGGGCGTGGTGACCGGTCGTGCCGTAGGCCAGCTCGTGCAGCGCGGTCTTCCCCGCCAGGGCGGCGCCGGCTCGCACGCAGCGCTCCCAGACCGTGCTGGAACGCGAGGCGAGGTGTCCCCGCAGGGCCGGAGTGCCTGCCGTGGTGGGCACGCCCGCCACGTCGATGTTGTCCTTCACCGCGAGGAGCACGCCCGCCAGGGCGCCGTCGCGTCCGACTTCCGCGACGGGGACGTCGAACGCCAGGTGGAGGTAGGCGTTGAGATGGGCGTTCTCGCGGGTGCGGGCGGCGAGGGCTTCGCGGTAGGCGGCCGGGGTGGTGCGGCCCGCCCCCAGGTGCGCGACGGCCCGCGCGAGCGTCCAGTCCGCCGGTTCGGACGGGCGGCTCACGGCCCGTCCCCGCGGGTGCGGACGGTGTCCTTCTCCAGCAGTTCCGGATGGTGGACGGCGATGTAGGGGCGCAGGTCGTCGAGGGCGCCGCCGTAGGCGTCCACGAGGGCGTCCACGCTTTCCGGCGCGGTCGGCACGTGCTGGCACAACAGGCCGTGCGGAGCGGTGAGGAAGCCGGCGTGCAGGAGGCTGAGGTGCAGCAACGACCGCAACTCCGCCCTGCCTTCGCGGAGGCGGGCGGTGTCGGCCGCGTTGCGTGGGGGCGTGGGGCCGAAGTGGAAGTAGCTGAGGCCGCCCTCTCCCACCGACCGGCCCGCCACTCCCACCGAAGCGGCCGCCGCGTCCAGCCCTGTGCGCAGCCGGTCGCCCAGGAGGTCGAGGTGGGCGATCTCGTCCGCGCCGAAGTGGTCGAGGGCGGCCGCTCCGGCGGCGAGGGAGAGGCTGTTCCCCCCGAAGGCGCTGGCGTGGTAGACGGGATGGGGGCCGGAGGGGTCGAAGAGGGACATGACGTCCTCCCGTCCACCGAAGACGCCCAGGGGCAGCCCGCCTCCGACGATCTTGCTGTGGGTGGTGAGGTCGGGGACCACACCGTGTTTGACCTGCCAGGGGCCGAGCCGGAGGGTGGCGCACTCGTCGAGCACGAGCAGGGCGCCCGCCTCCCGCGTGAGACGCCGCAGTCCCGCGAGGTAGCCGGGCGCCGAGGGGACGCCGCCGCCGACGCCGAGAACCGGTTCCACGATGAGGGCGGCGACCTGCTCGCCCAGCCGGTGCATGACCGCCGCCGCGGCGGGGAGGTCGTTGTACGGGATCGCCACGACGTCGGCGGCGGTCGACAGGGCCACACCGGACGCCAGCCGCACCTCCGGCGCCCCCGGGAGACGTGCCGGAGCGGTCCGGCGCGGCGCGAAGAAGGCGTTGACCTGCCCCCACTCGTGGGTCCCGTGGTAGCCGCCGTCGATCTTCACGATCAGGTCGCGGCCGGTGAAGGCGCGCGCGGTGCGGACCGCCCACATGGTCGCCTCCGTACCGCTGTTGCAGTACCTGACGCGTTCCAGGGAGGGGTTGAGGGCGCGCAGCCGTTCCGCGTGCTCGTACTGGAGCGGGGCCGGGCCGCCCGGCGCGGTGCCGCGGGCCATCTGCCCGGTGACGGCCGCCACCAGGGCCGGATGGTCGTGGCCGTGGGCCAGGGCCCCGTAGTTGGCGACCATGTCCTCGTACCAGTGCCCGTCGGCGTCCTGGACCCGTGTGCCCTCCCCCCGTACGAGGAAGAGGGGATAGGGGGCGTACCACGTCATCGAGCGCGTGTCGCCGCCGGGCAGCGAACGGGCGGCACGGCGCGAGGCGGAGGCGGATGCGGGGGTGGTGCGTTCGTAGGTCTCCCGGATCCCGCGGGCCACGTCCTGGGGGTTCATGCCTGCTCCTGGTCGTGTGACGTGCCCGGTCCGGGGGACCGGGGGGAGAGGGGGCGACCGTCGGCGGAACCGTCCTCCAGGGAGGAACGCGCCTCCCACAGCTCGGGAAAGGCGTGCTGGGAAGCGACGCGGCGCAGCCATTCCACGCCGGTGGTGCCGCCCGTCCCCGGCTTGTACCCGATGATCCGCTCCACGGTGAGCAGATGGAGCCACCGCCACCTGCCGAAGGCCTGGGCGAGGTCCATCAGCGACTCCGCCCAGCGCAACAGGTTGCTGGAGACGGTCTCCTCCCGGTGGACCCTCGCCCAGGCCTCGCGGACCGCCGCCGCGTCGCGCTCCGGGCCCTGCGCCCGCGCGCTCAGCAGCCCCCGGCGTACCAGCAGGCCCAGCGCGTCGTCGTAGAGGCTCGCGTCGTGCCGGGCCCGGTACACCTCGGCGTCGACTCCGGGCACCCCCTCGTACGCCGCGGCCGAGGAGGGGGACGCGACGCCGAGGGCGAATTCCAACACGCGGTACTTGTAGGAGCCGAGGCCGGAGGCGTCGCCGAGCGCGTTCCGGAAGGAGTGGAACTCCGCCGGTGACAGGGTGGACAGCAGGTCCCAGAACTCGCCGAGGAGCCGGAGCCCGGCGGTGGCCCGCCGCACGTGCCAGGAGGAACGGCCGAGGTCGTCGGCCGCGATGCCCTCCTGGGCGGCGCGCACCTCTCCCAGGACCAGCGAGAACAGGAGCTCCTTGGCCTGTCCGGCGAGGTAGAAGGACGATTCCGCCTGGTGCGCCGTCCGGGGCTGGTGCAGGGCGTGGAGCAGGGTGATGCTCTGGTAGTCGATGTACGGGCTGCCGGTCGGGGCGGGGAGTCTGGGCGCCCCTTCGTACAGGGCCCGGAATTCCCGCGGCACCTTTTTCCCGTCCTCGTACCGGCTTCCGAACCTTCTCCGGTATTCGCCCGACAGAACCGGGTCCGTGTGCAGGAAGAGAATGTCGTGGAAGGCCATGTGACGGACCGCCAGGAGCGGCAGCGGTGCTCTGGACACCGCGAAAGAGGGGTTCCAGTAAGCGGGTTCCGGGCAGTCGGGATGGAACTGCCCCACCATCAGGCCCATTTCCACGGCCTCCCGTTTCAACCGGCGCTGCGCCGCGTCGAGCAGACGCCAGCGGTGCCGGGGGAGGCCCTGCACCAGGATGACCAGCGCGGTGAGCGGTTCCCTGCCCTCCGGAACCGGAAGGTCCCGGAAGCGCCGTATGCGGTCACGCAGCGAGTCCACCAACTCCTCGGTCCCGTCCGCGGGTTCCGCGCGGAGGCTCTCCGTGCGGATCGCCTCCGCCTCCCGAGCGGGCCCGACGAAGGGACACACCGCTCCGGTGCGCCCCAGCTCCCCGTGTTCCCTGGTGAGATACGCGCTCATCCATTGCTCGATGACGCGCCGGTCCTCCGATGTCGCCTCGACCATGCGCATGACGTGCCCCGCAGAATGTCGCCGGAAGGGATGCCGCATCCTTCCTACGCCTCGTGCGAAGACGTGTAAACGGCTCCCTCGCCTCCTCGCGGTACCGTGCGCGGGATCCCGCACCACCGGTCCGCCGTCTCCTCCCGGCCCTCTCGGGCGACGGTCCGAAACACGACCGCGCCCCGGCCCCACGGGTATCGGATCCATATCTTCTGGGCTCCTCCGCCCGGTCGGCGGCCGGGCGGAGGAACATGCCCTGTGACCGGGTCTTTCGCCCGGACCGCGTGCACGACGCCGGTGGAACGCGCGCCCCGCCACCGCGTGCACCGGGTCGGCGTTCCGCCCGCGAGCGAGCCGGACGGGTACCGCCCGGCCGGGCCGAAGGTACCGGCCGGATTCCCCCATGGAAGGCGGAATCCCGGTCAACCGGTACGTGCGGTCGCGGGAATCCGCACGGCCCGCACGGGGACCGGCCGGTCGCCGGCCCCGGCACGGGACGGTGGCCCGCGTCGCCCGTACGCCGCCCCGCATCCCGGAACACGCCCACGACGCGCCGGAACGCCCGAGCGGGGGCCCGGCGGGGGCGGGCGGAACACCGGAAGCCGGCGACGCGGATGCCGGGCCGGGAACACCGGGGCGCCGGTGGGGCGGCGGGCGTCCCACGACCGCTTCTCCCGACCGTCCCGCTCCCGTGTCCCCACGGGCCGGGACGCCGCAGACCGACCGGAAGGAACGACGACATGAGCGTGCCGGAGAACATGATCAGGGACGGCGACCTCCACAACCCGTACGGGGACACGGAACTGCTCCGCGAAGCGAACGCAGCCGGCCGGGAGTCGGCCGACGTCATCTACCTCAGCCTGGGGGAGACCTGGAACGGAGCCGCTCCGGGCCTGATCACCGCCCTCGGCAGGGACGTCCCCCCGCACGGTCACGGTTACGTCCTCAGCCCGTACGGCCTCCCGGCGCTGAGGCGGGTGCTGCGCTCCCGCATCCCCGCCGAGCACCGGATACCGCGGTCCGCGCGGCCCGGCGAGGACTACGAGGTGGCCGTCTCCCACGGCGGGACCCGGAACGCCATGTTCCACTTCGGGCGGCTGCTGGCCGGCCGGTCCCACGAGCCGGCCGGCCGTCCGGCCGTGGTGTGCTCCTCGCCCGGATGGGACTATCCCGGTGTCTTCGGGCCGCTCGGCTACGACGTCCACCGGTTCCGCCTCGATCCGGCGGCCCACCACCAGCCCGACCCCGACGACGTCGTGCGCACTCTGAGAAGGGCCCGGACGAGCACGTCGGGCCCGCTCGTCCTCGTCGTCAACGCCCAGCACAACCCGACCGGCGCCAACTGGGCCGAGACCACCGTCCGCACGATGGTCCGCGCGGCACTGGAGGTGGGGGGCGCCATCCTCGTCGACGACGCGTACTACGCGCTGCACGACCCGCACGTGCCCCCGGTCTCCGCCCTGCGGATCCTCCTGGAGGAGTTCGGCCCCCTTCCCGCGGCCCGGCGTCCGCCCTGGCTGGCGGTGCGCTCCCTGAGCAAGCAGTTCCACTGCAACGGCTGGGGCATCGGGGCGCTGACGGGGCCTCCGTCCGTGCTGGAGGGCCTGTTGGGCCGACTCCTTCCCCAGTACGGCTTCGTGTCGGCCGTCCCCCTCCAGGCGGCCATGGCCTCCTGGCTCGGGAGCCAGGAGAGCGACGTCTACCTGGCGCGTCAGCGCGAGGAGTACGCCCGCAAACGCCTCCACATGGCCCGGCGCCTCGCCGCGGACCTCGGCTACCCGCGCGACGCGTTCTTCGTCGGCCCGTGCGGCCCCTACCTCCTGATGCGCACACCCCCCTGGTACGACGGCCGGGCGGGCGAGCCCTACCGCTCCCTGTGCCTGCGCCGCAGCGGCGTCCTCCTGGGGGAGGGCCACATGACGACACCGGGCACGGCCCCCGTGCCCGGCCAGGACCAGGTGCGCCTTTTCCTGGGACCGGCGACGCGGACCCTCACCCGAGCCGTGCGGCGCATGGCGGCCGCCGGGCTGACGTGGCAGGGCGAGCCGGCGGCCGGCCGCTGACACCCCGCCCGAGCCCGTACGGAGGGGCGGCCCTCGGCTCCGGCGGCCCCGCCACCCGCCGGCGTCGGGGCCGCTCGACGGCCCGGCCCCGACGCTACGGGCCACGTCTCCGCCTCGTCAGGTGCGCCATGGTCCTGCTGATCGCCTCGGACCGCCCCGACACCCCGAGTTTCCCGTACACCGAGTGCAGCGTGTTCTTCACCGTCCGCTCGGTGACGCCGAGACCGCGTCCGATCTTCCGGTTGGTGGCGCCGGTGAGCAGCGCTGCCAGTGTCTGGCTCTCCCGTTCCGTCAGACCGGACGCCCTGCACCAGTCGGCGAAGCCGGCGTCCATCCACGCGTCCGCCACCGCGTCGTCGTCGCCTCCCGCGGTCGGGTTCAGGCGCCGCAGCTCGCCCACGAGCTGTTCCTGAGCCCGCTCCAGAGCCGCCAGCCCGTCGATGACGCGCAGCAGGAGGGCGAGGACCTCGCCCTCCTGGGCATCGTCCCCGCCGTGTGCGCCGGGCTCGGGAGAAGAGTGCGCCACTGGTCGTCTACCGCTGCTGTCGGGAGGAGCGCCCGGGAAGCGCCGAGCGCGGTCGCGAGACTTGTCTCCCGCGTTCCCCCACCGGCCGCCCTGAACCAGGACGGCCGGTTCACCGCTTCCCCGACGATCCCGGCCACCTGATCTGCTCCCTCGGCGGCGGGTGGCGATGGCGGACGAGCCCCACGCCTTCCGGGAGGACTCACTCGAACAACAACGATCTCCATGGCTGGAACTCTTGACGATTGGTCTAGTCCTTCCTAGTGTCGCGGGGACACTGCGGGAAGTCCCGAGGAAAGACACCGAGCGCTCAGGGCCACGCAGGGTTGGCAGGCCAGGGAGCACCCCTGTCCTCAGATCACCACCCAGGGAGCATCCTTGAGCACCGCAACACGATGGCGCCGAACCGGAAAGCCGCAGAGCCTCGCCCCGAGCAAATGGTCCAAGGCCCTCGCGGGCACGACCGCGCTCCTCCTCCCGCTGGCCGCCATGGTCGGCCTCGCCGCCCCCGCGGAAGCCGCCGCCTCCGCCACCGCCGTCTACGCCAAAGCCTCCTCCTGGGGCTCCGGTTTCGAGGGCAAGTGGACGGTGAAGAACACCGGCACCACCACGCTCACGTCCTGGACCGTCGAGTGGGACTTCCCCGAGGGCACCAAGGTCACCTCCGCCTGGGACGCCACCGTCACCAACTCCGTGAACCACTGGACCGCCAAGAACCTCGGCTGGAACGGCACCCTGGCTCCCGGCGCATCCGTCTCCTTCGGCTTCAACGGCTCCGGCCCCGGCGCGCCCACCGGCTGCAAGCTCAACGGCGCCTCCTGCGACGGCGGCTCCACCAACCCCGGTGACGCCGCCCCCTCCGCACCGGGCGCCCCCGCCGCGAGCGACATCACCGACACCTCGGTGAAGCTGTCCTGGGCAGCGGCCACGGACGACAAGGGCGTCAAGAACTACGACGTCAAGCGCAACGGCACGACCGTCGCCACCGTCGTCGGCACCACCTACACGAACACCGGCCTGACCGCCGGCACCGACTACAGCTACACCGTGGTCGCCCGCGACACCGCCGACCAGACCGGCCCGGCCTCCGCAGCCACGGCGGTCCGCACCACCGGCGGCGGTGGCGGTGAGAACCCCGGCGGCAACGGCAAGATCAACCTGGGGTACTTCACCAACTGGGGTTCCTACACGGTGAAGAACCTCGTGACCTCCGGCTCCGCCTCGAAGATCACGCACATCAACTACGCCTTCGGCAACGTGCAGAACGGCAAGTGCACCATCGGCGACGCCTACGAGGACTACCAGAAGTCCTACTCCGCCGACCAGTCGGTCGACGGCAAGGCCGACACCGAGGGCCAGGCGCTGCGCGGTCACTTCAACCAGTTGCGCAAGCTGAAGGCGCAGTACCCGCACATCAAGGTGCTGTGGTCCTTCGGCGGCTGGACCTGGTCCGGCGGCTTCGGCCAGGCAGTACAGAACCCGGCCGCGTTCGCGCAGTCCTGCTACGACCTGGTCGAGGACCCGCGCTGGGCCGACGTCTTCGACGGCATCGACCTGGACTGGGAGTACCCCAACGCCTGCGGCCTGACCTGCGACACCAGCGGCCCGGCCTCGATCAAGAACATGATGCAGGCCATGCGCGCCAAGTTCGGCCCGAACAACCTGCTCACCGCGGCCATCACCGCTGACGGTTCCAACGGCGGAAAGCTCGACGCGGCCGACTACGGCGGCGCCGCCCAGTACATCAACTGGTACGACGTGATGACGTACGACTACTTCGGCGCTTGGGCCGCGCAGGGTCCGACGGCCCCGCACTCCCCGCTGACCTCGTACCCCGGCATCCCCGCGCAGGGCTTCACCTCGGCGGACGCGATCGCCAAGCTGAAGGCCAAGGGGGTCCCGGCCTCCAAGCTGCTGCTCGGCATCGGCTTCTACGGCCGCGGCTGGACCGGCGTCACCCAGTCCGCCCCCGGCGGCAGCGCCACCGGACCTGCGGCCGGCGTCGAGCCCGGCAACCAGTACTACAAGGTCCTGAAGACGACCTGCCCGGCCACCGGCACGATCGCGGGCACGGCGTACGCCCACTGCGGTACCGACTGGTGGAGCTACGACACCCCCGCGACCGTCGGCACCAAGATGGCGTGGGCCAAGAACCAGGGCCTGGGTGGCGCGTTCTTCTGGGAGTTCAACGGCGACACCGCCAACGGTGAACTCGTGAGCGCCATCAACAACGGACTGAAGTAGGAACCGGTACGACCAACGAGCCCGCCCTCCCCGTCACGGGGAGGGCGGGCTCGTTTCGGTGACGGCGCCCTCCCCGCAAGGCGTGTGCCGGTGACGTCGCGGTCCGCGTTCCCCCGGAGAGGCCCGGCTTCGTGCGCCGCCCTTGCGCACCCGGCCTGCGGGGAAGGCGTCGCGACCGGCAGGGGACTACCGCACACCTTCGGCACTCCCCGTACGGCCGGGATGACGGGTGGTGGTGGGGTTCAGTCGGTGGCGATGCCGCGCGCGGCGAAGGTCTCCGCCGCGTTCGGCGCCACGAGGACGCCGTCCTCGACGAAGGTGACCTCCCGCAGGTTGGACAGCGGGGCGAGGTCGTCGAGGGAGTGGACGTCGAAGAGGTCGTCCTCGCCGTCCCAGGCGGGGGCGCAGTGCTGGAAGACGCGCGCCCCGGCGTCGAAGCACAGCTCCTCGACGCGGGCGAGCAGTTCGGCCAGACCGCCGTGGCGGTGTCCCCGCGGAGCGCACGTCGTGGCGGAGGCGGGGCGGCACGACGTAAAGGAGCGACCAAGGCGGGGGAGTCGCCTGGGCTCTTGTCGTTCGGATCACCAGGAGGAGGCCAGGGGATGCCTCACCCAGGGGAGCGGCGCGGAGATCGGAGAGCGTACGCCGGGGGAGCGGGTCCGGAGGGGAGCTGCTCCCCGCCCGCCGGGGGCGTTTCACCTCTCCGCCCTGCCCGGCTACGCCCGCGGAGGCGCGCAGCCGGGGTGAGCGCGAAGCGTGCTGCCGGTCGCCACTCCCGGACGGGCTCCCTCGCCGCGGCGCCGAAGCGGTGACGTCATCGGCGTCCGCGCAGCCGACCGAACAGGCGGCGCACCTGGGCGCGCTTCCGCGGGTCGGCTGCGGCACGTCGGGCAGAGGTGAGCGTCCGCTGACCCTGGGGGCTGCGGGTGAACTGTGTGAGGCGGGCGATCAGTCCGGGCATGGTTCCTCCTTGAGGCGGTATGCCTTCCGCGTACCCCGCGAAGGCGCGGGAATGTCTGGGCGTCGCTCCACACCGGTCGTGCGTGTCCCTCGTTCCGGAGGGTGGCACCACCTCCCTCGGCTTCCTCTCCTCACGGTTCTTCCGGGCCTCGGGGCCACGGGCACGACCGTGCCGAGGCCGACGCACTCCGAGTCGGTCGCGGGGTGGTCGCCCCCGCCCGGAGTGTCGTGGCCCTCCCGCCCGACGAGCAGGTCGTGTGCATACGGGCAACCGAGGGGGCGTCGAGTGCGCCGGTGCGGTCGCACTCGACGGAGTCGTCCAGCCTGCTGCCCGAGGAGGGCGACCCGGAACTCCCAGCCATACGCCCGCTGTTCTCCGCCACGGTTCCGCGCGAGGGGCCCAGGGCCTCATGGCAACGGCCGGAGCTCGTCCCGGTCAGCTCTCTCGCCAGGAGGGCCGCCTGAACCCCGTTGGTCGGCCCGGCAGTTGTAGCCCCCTGCCCTCGTGCGACTCCTCGTGGTGCCTTCCGCACTCGTCGGCGCTTCGGAGCCGCCGACGGTGCGGGCCGCGGGGCGGGCTGCGTCGGGGCAGGCCGGCAGCGGGCCTGCCCGGTCCAGCCCCGGTGCGGCGAGCGAGGCGCACTGTCGGAGGTGGGCTTGTCCGCCTCGGCTCGGCAGGCGAAGGCGGCGGGTGCGCGCGGTTCGGGGATCCGCGCCGTGCACGAGGCCGCCGGAACGGGGCGCGGTCGGCCGCGTCGTCGCACGCGACAAACCCGGCGACGTCGGCGATCATTCCCGGAATAGTGGTCGCCCATGGATGAGGTCGAAGTCGTCGTCGCCCATGCCGAGCGCGCGACCTTGCGCGTCGGTGGCGTGTTCTTGAAGGTGGACGCCGATCAGGCGCGTATCGACGTCGAGGTCGAGGCGATGTCCCTCGCGCCGGTCCCGACCCCGCAGGTGCTGTGGCGCAGGCCGCCCGTGCTCGCGATCGCCGCGCTTCGGGGGATGGCGATCGGGCGCCTGGGCGGGCCGTCGGCCGCGTCCCCGGCGGCGTGGGCCGCGGCGGGCGCCGCGATCCGGAGGCTGCACGACGCGCCCCCGCCGCCCCGGCCCGGCCGGGCCGGGCGAAGCATCGACGTGCTGGCGGCGGAGCTCGACGAGGAGTGCGCCTTGCTCGTGCGAGACGGGCTCCTGCCCGCCGACCTGGTCGCCCGGAACCGCCAGGTCGCCGAGGCGGCGCTGCGGCCGTGGACTGCGGCCTTCACCCACGGCGACCTGCAGGTCGCGCACGTCTTCGTCGACGGCGACGAGGTCACCGGCATCATCGACTGGTCCGAGGCGGGCCGGGGCGACGCCCTGTACGACGTGGCCGCCTTCACGCTCGGACACGAGGAGCACCTTGACGACGTCCTCGCCGGCTACGGCGCCGACGTCGACCTGGAGGTGATCCAGGCGTGGTGGTCGTTGCGCAGCCTGCTGGCAGTCCGCTGGCTGATCGAGCACGGCTTCGATCCCTTCGCGCCGGGTTGCGAGGTCGACCAGCTGAGATCCCGGATGTGAGGCTGCGCGGGCCCGCGCCTCTCGCGGCATCGCGCGCAACCCCCTGCGAGCAGCCGGACGCCTTCTGCCTCGAGGCCGCGGGACAACCGGCGGCGGCGCGGGAGCAGCTTTCGGCCCGGACATCGTGAACAGCCCGAGCAGGATGCGGAAGAGGAGGTGATGCCACGGTGTCTCCTGAGCCGTCGCCACACGCCGTGGTCCGCCGGGCGCGCCTCCGAGGCCGTTGAAGGCCCCCCGACCGCAGCAGCCCGAGCCGCCCCGACCGCACCCATCGCCCCGCGCCTCCGCCCTGGCACAGCATGTCGCCGCAGGTCCCGACTGCCCGGTGGGCCGGCCCTCGCGCATCCGCACCGCCACTCGCCGCCCCGTGGGCGAGCCCGGATCGGATCGCGCAAGAGGTGCATGACCGGCGGCCGGCGCGGACCGCGGGCCCCGTGCTCATCCGAACACGGGCCGCCCGAACGCACACGGCGCCGGTGACGCTCCAAGGTCCGACTGCCCGATGCTTTCGCCGTCGCACGGGCGCCGGTCGGCTCTCGCCTTCGCAGTGGAGCAGCCCCGAACAGTCCGGCGAACCCAGAAGCCGGGCGGCTGGGCCGCCTTCGGCGAACGCGCCCCCTGCTTTCGGCTTCTTGACGGGCCACGCGGAGGTTACGCGCTGTCGCGGAGTACCGGTCCCGTTCCCGTCGCGGGGGTCTTCCTCGGCACGGGCGTCGGCGGTCCTGGCGCCACAGAGGTTGATCTCGCTCCCGCAGTGGAACCCCGACAGCCTCCTCCGATCCCTGGACGCGGCCCTGGGGCGATGCTAAGTTCTTCTCAAGTAGAGATTTACTCAAGCTGAGAATAACTCGACGAGGGGTAGCGCCATGGCACCGCAACAGGAGGACCGCTTCCTCGCCGCCTACGATGCGCGCGCCTTCGACCCGATCGCCGTGACCGTCGACGTGGTCGCCCTGACGTTGCGTGAGGGGGCCCTGCACGTCCTGCTGGTTCGCCGGGGTGCGCCGCCGTTCGAGGGCGCCTGGGCGCTGCCCGGCGGTTTCGTCCGGGCCGGACGTGAATCGCTCGGCCAGGCCGCGGCCAGGGAACTGGCCGAGGAGACCGGTCTCGACGCGGCCGGCGGACTCGACCGGGTGCACCTCGAACAGCTCGGTTCCTACGGCGGGCCCGAACGGGACCCGCGGATGCACGTGGTCTCCGTCGCTCACCTCGCCTTCGCCCCCGATCTCCCGGACGCGCGGGCCGGCAGTGACGCCGAGGCCGCCGCGTGGATCCCCGTCGCGGACGTCGACCCCGGCCGGGGACCGGACACGACGGACCCCCATCGACACGGGCGGCGGCCAGGGCCCCACGAGGATGGTCCCGGCCGCCACCCCCAGGGCCCCGAGCTGGCCTTCGACCACGCCCGCATCCTCGCCGACGGCCTCGACCGCGCCCGCTCGAAGATCGAGTACACGCCGCTGGCCACCGCCTTCCTCGGTGAGCAGTTCACCATCTCCGAACTGCGCGCCGTCTACGAAGCCGTCTGGGGCGCGACCCTGCACGCGGGCAACTTCCACCGCAAGGTGCTCTCGGTCCCCGGCTTCGTCGAGTCCACCGGAGGCACCGCCGCCCATGGCAACGCCCGCGGCGGCCCGCGCGCCCGGCTCTACCGCGCGGGAGACGCCCGCCTCCTGCACCCCGCCCTCCTGCGCCCGGACCGCGAGGAGACCGTCCGATGAGCCCCGCCGACGATGCCGTCCACACCTTCGACCAGGCCCTGGACGCCCTGCGCCACGGCTTCCCCGACGACCGGGCCGCCGCCGCCCGGCTGCACCGCCGGCTCGCCCGGCTGCTGCATCCGGACACCGCGCCACCCGACCGCCGGGCAGCGGCCTCGTCCGCCTTCCTGGCCCTGGCCGCACAGTGGCGCGAGCACCTCGACGCCGCGAGCCCCGTGCCCGCCACCCTCACCACCCGCCGGCACACCTACCGGCTCGGCGACCCGCAGACCACCGGCGACCTCGCCGTACTGCGTCGCGCCGACTACCGCCGTAGCGACGGGACACGGCACGACGCCCTGCTGAAGATCCCGCTGCGGCCGTACGACAACGACCTGATCGAGCACGAGGCCGAGGCGCTGACCCACCTCGACACCCGGGCCGAACCGCGCCACCGTGCCTACGCCCCCCGGCTGATCGAGACGTTCCGGCACCGTGACACCGATGGCGCCGAGCGCCGGGTCAACGCCCTCGAACCGCTCGACGGCTTCCACACCCTCGCCGAGGTCGCCGCCGCGCACCCCGGAGGGCTCGACCCGAGGGACGCCGTCTGGATGTGGCGCCGCCTGCTGGTCGCCCTCGGCTGGGCGCACCGGGCCGGACTGGTGCACTGCGCGGTCCTCCCCGAGCACGTCCTCATCCATCCCGAGCTGCACGGGCTGGTGCTCGTCGACTGGTGCTACGCGACCGCGATCGGCACCACGGCGCCGGCCCTCGTCGAGCGCCATCGCGAGCGGTACCCGCCCGAGATCCCCGGCCGACGGCCCGTCAGCGAGGCCACCGACCTCCACCTCGCGGCGCGCTGCATGGAGCACCTGATGGGAGAACGCGTCCCCAAGCCGCTCGCCGCCTTCGTCCGGGGCTGCACACTCCCCGGCGAAGCAGGCCGACCGCACGACGCGTGGCGGCTGCTCGCCGAACTCGACGAGCTCCTGGACCGGCTCTACGGGCCGCGGACCTTCCGCCCGTTCACCATGCCGCTCGCCTGACGGCGACCTACCCGAGACGACCACCCGTACCACCACACCGAACACGAACACAGCACCGAAGGGGAACACCATGGGCAGTGGAAGCTGGTCCACCAACGTCTACGACGCCGCGGCGCGCTACCGCGCCGCGTCCGGCACGGGCGCCTTCGCCTACAGCGACCGCCTCACCTCGTCCGCCCCGCGCAGCTCCTGGGCGGCGCACCCGTCCCTGGACCCCAAGGACCTCACCGTCCGCGAGAGCCGCGACTCCGCCGAACACCCTTCCTCGGTCGCCGTCTCGGTGCTCTTCGACGTGACCGGCTCGATGCGGTCCGTACCGCAGACGCTGCAGACCAAGCTGCCCGAGCTGTTCGGGCTGCTGCTCCGCAAGGGCTACGTCGAGCACCCGCAGATCCTCTTCGGCGCGGTGGGCGACGCCACCTGCGACCGGGTGCCGCTCCAGCTCGGCCAGTTCGAGTCCGACAACCGGATGGACGACGACCTCGGCAACATCCTGTTGGAGGGCGGTGGCGGTGGGCAGATGACGGAGTCGTACGAGCTGGCCATGTACGCGATGGCCCGGCACACCTCCCTCGACTGCCACGAGAAGCGCGGCCGGCGCGGCTACCTGTTCGTCATCGGCGACGAGATGCCCTACGGCAAGGTCAAGGCCCGCGAGGTGCGCGAGGTCATCGGCGACGACCTGCGCGAGGACATACCGATCACCGCGATCATCGCCGAGCTGCGCCGGAAGTTCGACGTGTACTACATCCTGCCCGCCGGGTCCTCGTACGCCGGCAACACCGAGGTCCTCGGCCTGTGGCGCAGGCTGCTGGGCCAGAACGTCATCGAACTCGACGACCTGGACGCGGTCTGCGAGACCATCGCGCTCACCATCGGCCTCGGCGAGGAGGCCATCGATCTCGCGGAGGGCCTCGCCGACCTCGACGACGTCGGTTCGGACGCGGGCGCCTCGGTCGGCAAGGCCCTCGCCACGCTCGGCCGCGACCGCGCCCCCCGCCCGGCGGCGGGCGCCCCGCTGGTGGACGCCGCGAGCACCCCTCCGGCCGGCGGGACGACGCGTCTGTGACCTGAGGGGGAGGCGCGCCGGGGACGCCCCGGCGCGCCTGCGCCCCCGTACCGAAGCGACCGCACGAACCACCCGGAGGCACCATGCACACCATCGTCGTCGACCTCGGCTACGGGGACGCGGGCAAGGGCGTTGTCGTGGACCGGCTCTGCTCGGCGGAGCCGGTCCGGGCGGTGGTCCGCTTCAACGGCGGCGCCCAGGCCGCGCACAACGTCGTCACGCCCGACGGACGCCACCACACCTTCGCCCAGTTCGGCGCCGGCACCCTGCACGGGACACCCACCCACCTGTCCCGCTTCATGCTGGTCGACCCGCTCGCGCTCACCGCCGAGGCGGACCACCTCACCGCGCTCGGCGTCCGTCAGCCGCTCTCCCTGCTGACCGTCGACCGGGACGCCGTGCTCACCACGCCCTACCACGCGGCGGCCAACCGACTGCGCGAACAGGCCCGAGGCAGGGCGCGGCACGGTTCGTGCGGCATGGGCATCGGCGAGACCGCGGCGTACGCCCTGGCCCACCCCGAGGACGCGCTCCGGGCGGGCGACTGCGTCTCACGCCCCCGCCTGCTGCGCAAACTCGCCCTGCTGCGCGACCGGTTGTCCGGCGAGCTGGGAAGGCTGCCGGCGCCGCCCGTCGAGCACTGCGCGGACGCCTTCGCGGCGTTCGCCCGCGCCGTGACCCTGGTGGATGAGGGACATCTCGCGCGACTGCTGGCCGAGGGCCAGGTGGTCTTCGAGGGGGCGCAGGGCGTGCTGCTCGACGAGTGGCACGGCTTCCACCCGTACACGACGTGGTCGACGACCACCTTCGCCAACGCCGAGACGCTGCTGGCCGAGGCGGGCGGTGCGGGCACGGCGCGCCGGCTCGGGGTGGTACGCACCTACACCACCCGGCACGGGCCCGGACCGCTCGTCACCGAGGACCCGGAACTCGCCCGCGAGCTGCCGGAACCGCACAACGGGCACGGCCGCTGGCAGGGGGCCTTCCGCGTCGGGCACTTCGACGCCGTGGCGCACGCCTACGCCGTCGAGGCCTGCGGGGGAGTGGACGCGCTGGCCGTCACCCACCTCGACGCTCCCGCCCGCTGCCCACGGCTGCGCATCGCACGCGCCTACGACATGGACGGCCGGCTCGTCGAACGCCTGCCGGCCGGCGCTCCCGGCGACCTCGGGAGGCAGGCCGCGCTGACGGCCCGCCTGAAGGGGGCGGGACCGGCCGCCTGGGAGGCCCCGGGGACCGACCCGGACGCGTGGTCGGCCGCCATCGGCCAGGCCCTCTCCGCCCCCGTCGTCCTCGCGTCCCACGGGCCGACGTACGCGGACGTCAGAGCGGTCCGGAGCGGCAGGAGGCTCCCCCCTTCCGTCGTGGCGCAGCGAGCCTGACCGAGAGGGAGGCCGAGGGGCGTGGCGGGCACGGGGCGCGCGCTCGACGCCTGTGACCACGCGTACGAGGCCGGCATCGAGAACACGTGGCCAGGCCTTCGCACCTACGAGGCGCCGGCGAGGCCACCGGACCAGGAGCACGCCCCGCCCGGGAACACTCCGGCCGTGCGTACGTGGACCGCCCCGAGCCGGAGCGGGTCCACGACTTCTCTCGTCCTGACCGCTCCCACGGTCCGTCGTCCGGCCCGGTGACGTCGCCCGCGGGCTCGCGTCCGGGGCGACGCCACAGGGCGGTGGTCAGCTCGTGCGGTTGTAGATCGCCGTGCCGGGGCAGGCGGTGACGCCCGAGCGGGTTGCGCACCCGGTGTACTGGCTGGAACCGTTCCACCAGGCCCAGCCGCCGATGGTACGGCCGTTGAGCCAGGTGTACTGGCCGTTGTAGTCGGCGTCGTACGTACGCAGGCTCCAGTGGACGTGGGCTCCGGTCGCGGACCCTCCGGCACAGGTGTCGGTGCCGATGGAGCCGAGCAGGGCGCTGCGGGCGATCGACGTTCCGTTGTAGTAGGTGGTGTTCCACATGTGGTAATAGTCCGTCGAGAAGCCGCCGGGGTGGATCACTCTGGTCCAGCCGCCTCCGGCGCCGCACATCGAGGTCGCCGTTCCCTCCCGGGACGAGCGGACCCGCCCGCTGGCGTTGCCTCCCGCGAAGTCGAGACTGCTCCAGTAACCCGTCGAGCCGGTGTGGGAGTGCGCCCCGCCCGTGAGAGTCATGTAGTAGTCGGGCATCCAGGGCAGCAGCAACCCGTTGGTGTTGGCGGCCGTGGCGCCTGCCGAAGGCGTTTCCTGCCGCGGAGTCGCCCTGCGCTGAGCGTACGCCGTCATGGTCCGCCGCTCCGCCTTGCCGACCAGCGGAGACCTGTCCACGTGATCGGCGAACTCGCGGTCGCCCTCGAGGCCCGCGACCCATCGCCCGTCCTTGCGGTGGGCGATGTAGAGCCAGCCCTCCGGCTCGCCGTGCTGGGTGCGGGGTGCTTCGACGTACGCGACGCCACGAGCCCAGTCGGCCGAGACGGTACGGACATCGACGACCACCTTGCGGCTCTCACCGGCGAGTTTGCGGACGGCGGCTTTCGGGGTGAGGCCCTTGGCGTCGGCGGACCGGGAGAGGGCGTCGGTGGAGACGGCGTCTATCAGCGCCTGTCGACCGGTGCCGAGGCGGTCGGCCACCGCGGGCTGCATTCTCACGGTGACACCGGGGGAAGGCGACTGGGCGGCGATCGCCGGGGCCCCGGCAGGCGTTGCGGCCGCGTCGCGGAAGGCCGCCGTCGCCGAGGGCGCGGTGGCGAGCAGGCCGAGGGCGGCGAGGGCGGCGACGCTGGTTCTCACGGACAGCTTGGAGAGCACGGGTGGTGTCCCTTCTGGACGAGAGGGGCCCGACAGGCCGACGGGAGCGAGAGCTGGGTGGAACGCGCGGCCACGCCAGGGCATCCATGTACTGTCATGTCTGCACCAAATCTATGCGCGTAGCTTACGGGCCCGTGGTTCGCCAGAACAGGTCAAGTAGCCATGGAATCAAGGGAGATGCTGAGCGCCGAACCGTGGTTCCCGTAGCTGACTGTTGGGAGGGAACGGGAACATCCCACCGAAGTCCCCGGCGCAGAACTCGGCCTGCGACGAGAGACGAGAAGGGCCTTGCCGAGCGCGGGTCGGCGGGCGAGCCTGCCGGACGCTCCTTGGCGATGAAGATCTGTTCGCACTCTTCAGGGCGCCTGGGGCGTGTGTCGAAAGTGCTGGTCGTCGGCGTGGCACCGCCTAAAATCGTATGCGGTCTTCGCCCGGTCGTGCTGGGATCAACCATCATGGATGATTACTTCTCCGGCGAAGCCGACTTGATGAACAGGATGGAACAGAACCTGGCGGAACACGCCTGCCATCTGCACCGAAGCATGTCCGGCGCGACCGTCACGAAGACCGATGACCTTCTGGTCGCGGACAGCGGCCTGGACGACGACACCTTCAACATCGTGGCCGCCGCCCGCTTCACCGCAGCCGACGCCACGGCGCGCGTCGCCGAAACCATCAGCACGTTGACCCGCACCGGCCGCCCCTTCTCCTGGTGGGTGGGCCCGGCCTCGACGCCACCGGACCTCTCGGCCGGGCTGACGGCAGCAGGCCTGCCGGCCTCCGGCACCGAGGCGGCGATGTGGGCCGAGCTCGACGAGACCCCGGCGTCCCCGGCCGTCCCCGGCCTTGACATCCAGCCGGTGACCGAGCCCGAACAGCTCGCCGACTACGCCCTGGTCCTCGCCGCGAACTGGAACCCGCCCGCCGAGACCGTCCAAAGCTTCTTCGCCCGGAACACCGCGCAGGCACTGGCCGAGGACTGCCCGGCCCGATACCTCGTCGGCTACGTCGGGGGCCGACCGGTCTGCTCCGCCGAGGTGTTCCTGCACGCGGGAGTCGCCGGCGTCTACAACATCTCCACCCTGGCCGCCCATCGCCGACGCGGCTACGGCGGCGCCATCACGCTCGCGGCACTCCACACGGCCCAAGACCGTGGCCACCGCATCGCGGTTCTCCAGGCGTCGGCCGATGGCGAGCCCGTCTACCGGCGCCTGGGGTTCCGTTCCTGCGGCCGGTTCGTCGAACATGCCATTACCCCCTGAGCCGTCAAGACTCCGCGGGCGGTCCGTCCGTCATCCGTGCACGTGCCGGTCACAGCCACTCGTTGATGGCCGCGACGAGGACGGTCGCCTCGTAGCGCACCGCGAGCTCGTCGTAGCGCGTCGCCACGGCGCAGTGCCTCTTGAGGCGATTGATCCCGCACTCGACCGCGTGCCGAGCCTTGTGGTCCTCGGCGTCGGACTTGGGCGGCCGGCCACCACGGGAGCCGTGCTTCTCGCGGTGGGCCGCCTGGTCGGCCTTGCCCGGTACGCTGCAGCGGATTCCGCGCCCGCGCAAGGAGGCGCGGTTCTCGCGGGGGGCGTACGCCTTGTCGGCACGGACCCGGCCGGGACGGGTCCGCGGCCGTCCGGCGCCCGGTCGGGCGACGCGGACCTTCTTCAGGACGGGCTCGAACTGCGGGGAGTCGCCGCGCCGTCCGGCCGTGATCACGATGGACATCGGCTTCTGACCCTGCTCAACAGCCAGGTGCAGCTTCGTGGTCAGGCCGCCGCGCGAGCGGCCGAGCGGGAGATCGTCCGGCTCGACGCCGACCCCGCCGGGCGGCTCCTTCAGCAGGTCCCCCTTTTCCGCGCCCCGGCGGCGTGTTGGTGGGCCCGGCTGACGGTGCGCCCTCGTCGCGCCTCGGGGGTGTTGACCTGCGCGGGCGTCATGTTGGTCTTCGCGCAGCGCGAACGCTCGTTGCCGGACGTACGAACCCTCGGGCAGCGCAGTGGCAGTCCCGACCGGGGTGGAGCGGGAGGCGTCAGCCGGAGGCGGGACGGGGCGCCAGTCGGTCGGCACGGGTGTTCAGGTAGCGGCACTCGGCCAGGCTGGTGGTGCCGCGGGCGGCGCGGTGGTAGTACTCCTGGGCCGCCGAACGGTCGCCGGCCCTCTCCAGCAGGTGTGCGCGGACCGCGTGCAGCCGGTGGTGGTCGGTGATCCGGTCGTCCGCGGCCAGCTCGTCCAGCAGGGCCAGGCCGGCCCGCGGTCCGTCGACCATGGCGACCGCCACCGCCCGGTTGAGGCTGGCCATCGGGTTCGGCGACAGCCGCTCCAGGATCTTGTACAGCGTGTTGATCTGACGCCAGTCGGTCTCGCCGGTGCTGGGCGCCTCGTCGTGCAGCGCGGCGATGGCGGCCTGCAGTTGGTAGGGGCCGAGTGTCGAGCGGGTCATCGCGTCGGTGACCAGCGCGACGCCCTCGGCGATGCGACCGCGGTCCCAGCGCGAGCGGTCCTGCTCGTCGAGCGGGATCAGCTCGCCGTGCGGGCCGGTGCGGGCGGCCCGGCGGGCGTCGGTGAGCAGCATCAGGGCCAGCAGGCCGGCCACCGCGCCGTCGTCCGGCAGCAGCCGGTTCAGCAGACGGGTCACCCGGATCGCCTCGGCGGCCAGGTCGTCGCGCCGGAGCCGGTCTCCGGAGCCGGCGGTACAGCCCTCGTTGAAGATCAGGTACAGCACGTGCAGTACGACCCGCAGTCGCTCCGCCCGGTCCTGCCCGACCGGCATGGTGAACTCGCTGCCGGTGGCCTTGATCCGCTGTTTGGCCCGGCTGATCCGAGCCGCCATGGTCGGTTCCGGCACGAAGTGGGCGCGGGCGATCTCCGCGGTGGTCAGGCCGCCGACCGCGCGCAGCGTCAGCGCGACCTGCGAGGCCGGGCTCAGCGCCGGGTGACAGCACAGGAACAGCAGGACCAGCGTGTCGTCCCGGTTGGCCGGGATGTCCTCGCCGGGACCGGGCGACGTCCGAGTCGGTTCCCGGGCGGCCACCGCGTCCTCACGCCGGCGCCGAGCCTGTTCGCTGCGCATCCGGTCGACCAGGCGGCGGCCGGCGACCGTGGTCAGCCAGCCGTGCGGGTTGTCCGGGACGCCGTCGATCGGCCAGCGTGTCGCCGCGGCGAGCAGCGCCTCCTGCACGGCGTCCTCGCTCAGGTCGAACTGTCCGTAGCGGCGGACCAACGCGCCGAGGGCCTGCGGCGCGAGCGCGCGCAACAGGCCCTCGACGGTGGCGCGGTCGGCGCTCACGCGGTCGGGCCGCCGGAGAAGATCACCTGGCGGACCTCGATGCCCAGGCCGTTGATCCGGGCGTCCGGGATCATCGCGGCCAGCTCCAGCGCGCGGTCCCTGCTCGCGACGTCGACCAGGTAGTAGCCGCCCAGGAACTCCTTGGCCTCCAGGTAGGGACCGTCGGTGACGACCGGCACGCCGTCGCGGACGCGGACCACCGAGCTCTGGGCCGGATCGGCCAGCGCCTCGGTGCCGATCATCTCGCCGGACTCGCGGATCGTCTTCATGAAGGCGCCGTGGCCATCCATGATCTCCTGGCGCTCGGCGTCGGTCAGTTCCTCCATGATGGCCGGGTTGATGTGCATGATCAGCAGGAACTTCATGTCCAACTCCTCACCGTCGTGGCGCCCGGTCGGGCCCCGTCACCGGGTGGTCGTCGCCGGCCGACCGCCCTTGACATGCTGGCGGCGGGTTCAGCAGATCAGATGATTCTGCCGGTACGGGTCAAGATCCGTCGATCGGCTCCGACCTCAGGGTGACGATCCGAGGCTCACCACCGCTATCGCCATCACAGGAGGAACATGTGGCCCAGCTACTGAGAGTCCAGAACTTCAGCGTCTCGAGTGACGGGATCGGTGCCGGTGAGGACCAGACCCTCGAGAGGCCGTTCGGTCATGTCGACCCCGAGAGGCTGTTCGCCTGGGCCGGTGCCACTGCGAGCTGGCCCATGCGCGCCGCCCCCGGGGGCAGCCGGGGCCTCGACGACTACCTGACGCGGGACTACGCCCGCAACATCGGCGCCGAGATCATGGGCCGCAACAAGTTCGGCCCTCAGCGCGGGCCCTGGCATGACCATGAGTGGCGCGGCTGGTGGGGTGACGAGCCCCCGTTCCGCACCCCGGTGTTCGTCATGACCCACCACAAGCGTCCTTCGTTCACGCTCTCCGACACCGCGTTCCACTTCGTCGACGGCGACCCCGCCACGGTCCTCGAACAGGCCCGGGAGGCGGCGCAGGGCAAGGACGTCCGACTCGGCGGCGGGGCCACCACCATCCGGCAGTTCCTCGACGCCGACCTCGTCGATACCCTCCACGTGGCCGTCTCGCCGGTGGGACTCGGGTCCGGAGTACGACTCTGGCAGTCGCCCGATGAGCTGCTCGACCGGTTCCACCTGGAGGTCGTTCCCAGCCCGAGCGGGGTGACGCACCACCTGTTCTGGCGCAAGTGACCGGTCCTCAAGGCTGGTCCCGGCCGGCTGTCTTGCCTTCCGGGGCTGTCCTGAGGCGGGCCGTCGAACGGTGATCACTCAGCGTTACTTGTCGGGTTGCGAGAAACGGGCCTCCGGCACCTGCTGATCGACCGGGCTGTGCGGATCCGGGCGCAGGTCGTGAGCGCGCACGGTACTGGTGGTCAAGGAGCCGGTGACGCGGAGCATGTCCTCCCAGGGGTCGCGTATCCGGGCGACCTGGACCCGCCTCCAGCGCGCAGTCGCGTGCGGACACGTCGCCATGAGGGCGCCTCCATCCCACCTATGTATGTAACATGCATAGGTGGGATGCGATGTATCGTGGCCTTGCATCCGAAATGCGACAAATAATGCTGATAGTCGCTGACTTCTGTGCGGGCGGGCATCGATGGCACCGCGATGCCGGCGGCCATGAGCACGTAGACCCTGCCGGTCTGCGTGCAGACCGAGGGGAACGCCGCCGGCGCAGCGGCTCCCGCTGCCTCCCGCCGACACACACGAGGAAAGGATCGGCCCATGGACCGGCTCAAGGACAAGGTCATCGTCATCACCGGCGCGGGCAGCGGCATAGGCCGTGCCGCCGCCGGCCTGATGAGCCGCGAAGGCGCCCGGATCGTGGTCGCCGACTACGACACCGCTGCCGCGGAGGGGACCGCCGCGCTCGTCGAGAAAGAGGGCGGACAGGCCCTCCCGGTGACGGTGGACGTCACCGACGAGGGTTCGATCGCGGACATGATGACAGCGACCGTTCGGGAATTCGGCGGTCTGAACGTGCTCTGCAACCACGTCGGCGGTACGAACCCACGCACCGACCTCGACGTACTGCGCATGGACATGGAGGAGTTCCACCGGGGGATCGCTCGCAACCTGACCAGCACGATCCTTGGTACCCGGCACGCCCTGCCCCACATGTTCCGGGCCGGCGGGGGATCGATCATCAACACCGCCTCCGTCGCCGCGCTGGTCGGTGACGTCCTGCAGACGACGTACGGAGCGGTCAAGGCAGCCGTGGTCAACGTCACCAGGTCGACGGCCGTCCAGTACGGCCCGCGCAACGTGCGGTGCAACGCTGTCGCGCCCGGTGCCGTACTGACGCCCGCGCTCGAGGACAACCTGCCTGACTCCGTCGTCGAGGACCTCAGGAAGGGCAATGCGCTGCCCTACCTCGGCTCACCCGAGGACATCGGCCACACCATGCTGTTCCTCGCCTCCGACGAGTCCCGTTACCTCACCGGCCAGTTGCTCGTCGTCGACGGCGGGATGACCATGCAGTCGTCCGCCGCTCCCGGACGCCGGGCCCAGCTCCCTCAGTGAACCCCCGTCCCCGTCCGGTTCACTCGCCCCGCGGCGCAACTGCGCGACGGCACACAGGGGCCCTGCGCCACCGGTGCCTCTCCAGCCTGCTCATCGCCTGCGGAGCTGGGGCGCGTGGCGGCGGCCGCCCGGGGGCCGGCGTCGAAGCGCAGCTCCTCGACGCGGGCGAGCAGCTCGGTCGGTCTTCCCAGGGCCTCGGAATGGGCTCGGGGCTCCGGCGGCACCTCCGCGTGGAGGCCCTCGTCCGGGACACGGGGCACGGGGGCGCCGATCCCTCCGCTCGGCCGGCCGCGCGGGCAGGTCGTAGACGGGTCGTGAGCACAGCACGGCAACGGACCCCGACCTTCGGCGACGACTCCACCGGCGCCCTGATCCCGCGCCTCGGCGCGGATCGCGGATCTGGTTCGCAAGGCAATGCACTCGGCACGTTCGGAGACGGCGCAGAAGGGCAAACGCTACGGAAATGATGGCGGCTTGTTCGGCGCCGCGGGTGTCGTCGGCATCCTGGTCGCCCAGGCGCCGGTGGCGACCCGCATCGCCGCGCTCGCACGGGTCCTGCCCGTGCGCGCAGCGGTCCTCGTCGTCACGGTCATGCCGACGGCGGTGGCCGCCGCGACCGCATCGAGCCGAGAGCAAAGCAAGGAGAAGGCACACCGATGAGCGACGCATCGCGAAACAACGCGGATACGCCCACCCCGGAGGAGCTGCGCGAACGGGTCGAGCGGACGCGCGACGAACTCGGGCAGACCATCGAGGCTCTCGCCGCGAAGGCGGACGTCAAGGCGCAGGCCGAGGAGAAGGTCGCCGCGGTGAAGGAGCAGGTCGCCGTCAAGGCCGGAACGGCATCGGGCCGGATCCGCGAAGTGGTGGCCGACGGCGCGCAGCAGGTGAAGGACGGGACGGCCGGTACCGTGCTGGAGCGGACCGCACGGTTCACCGGACAGATGCGTGAGAGCACGGCGCGGGTCGCCGGGAGCGTGACGGAGAAGGTCCCCGATCCCCTGATGGAGAAGGCGGAGCGAGTCGCGACGGCTGTCCGCGCCAACCGGGCCCCGCTCCTCGCCGGCGGTGCCGTCCTGCTCGTCTTCCTGCTGGTCCGTCACGGCCGCGGACACAACCGATGAAGGCGTCGAAGGTCGCGTACAAGCCGGTCGGCCTGGCTCTGGGCGCGGTCAGCGGCATGATCGCCGGTGCCGTCTTCAAGCAGACGTGGAAGCTCATCGAGGGTCGGGGCGACGCGCCTGACGCCCTGGACGAGGGCCGTTCGTGGCGGCAGATCCTTCTCGCCGCCGCAGTGCAGGGTGCGATCTTCTCCGTGGTCAGGGCAACGGTCGAGCGCTCGGGCGCCGAGGCGACCAGGCGACTCACGGGAACGTGGCCGGGGTGACTCCGTGCTGCGCCCGCGGGATCCGGGGGTGAGCCGCGACGCTCACCCCCCGCCCCGTACGGACGCCTGAGATCCGGCACCTCGCACGTCCCGTGCGAACACGGGCCGTCCCCGGCCCCACGCGGCGGATGTCCGCAGGCCGGGCCGTCGTCAACGTGTCCGGAGAACGCGGCTGCCCGGCCTCCCGCGCGGAAACCCCGTGGCGGCGGAGCCATGTCCCGCCTGTGCGGGGGCAGGCGGGATCTGCGGCTCAGGCTCCCGAGCGGCCGAGGCGTGGGTCGAGGACCACACGCACGCGCAGGCATACGTTCTCGCACTGGGCGCGCAGCGAGTCGGGCAGGCGGTGCGCAGGCAGACGGAGTCTCTGCCCTTCGGTGATGCCCGCCGGGAAGCGCACGTTGAGCGTCGTGGTGGAGCGGTCCCTGCCGACGCCATGACGCTGCGTTACCGGTACGACCGCGCCGTGCGCTGCCTCCGCGAAGGACAGCAACACCTCCACCTCGATGTTCTGGTCCACAGGGGTGCGCCGAGGCGGTGCCTCGGCGGGGAGGAGGTCCCACGCGGTCGCTGCTCGGGCGATGGACCGGGCTCGCGCCACGTCTTCGGCCGTGACCGGCTCGTCGTGTGCGGCGCGGTTGGCCAGAACGCCCAACTGCCTCGCGCTGCGACGCCAGTGTTCCTTCGCCCATCCGGTTGTCGCCGGGTCATGGCCGAAGACCGCGAGACAGAAGCGGTGGTCACGCAAACTGCGGCCTGGAACGGGGTGGCCTCGGCGGCGGCGCCGTTCGTTGACCGCTGTCAGCCACTGCTGTCCGTACACGTGGATGAGGCGCTGCTGCAGGGCCGGTGCGATCGCGGCAGCCGCCGTTCGTGCCGCACGGCGCAGTTCCTCTGCTGGTTCCACGTCCTGCCCCTCCTCCTCTGCCATGAGCGACCTGCGGACCGGCTGACGGGGACGAGAGCCCCGGATGACGCGATCCCTGCTAACCGGAGGTTTCGGTGAGTTTCGGGTTGCCCCAGACGAAGGAGTCGACCTTGCAGTAGAGCGGATCACCGACCAGGTCGACGCTTTGCAGCGTCAGTCTCTCCGCGCCCCCGATATCCAGGTCGACCTCGACCACCCGGTCGCGGGTCGCGGTCCATGATCCGGCCATCCTGCCGTCGACGCGTACGCCGAACGTGCCGACGGCATCCGCGTCATCGGCGTCCGCGGTGATCCCCAGGGTGGCGGTGAACCGGGTGTACCGCCCCTTCAAGGCGTACTCGGCCCCTCCGTCGAGCACGCTGCCCGAGAGCTGACAGCCGCTGGACAGACTGTCGGGGTACTCACGGCCGGCCAGGCGAAACGAGCCCGGAGTCATCTCCTCGGACCCCTCCTCGGGCACTATCGCCGACAAGGAGCGCACAGTGGGCCTCGTAGGGGCACTGCGGGAGAAGGCGGGTGCACTCGTCGACGGCTCCGGCTTCGCCGGGCCGCTGGTCCGCACGGCAGTGGGCCGCTCGCCCCCCGCCGCCGGATCCTTCGAGTCCGCCTTCTGCATACCCAGCCACACACCGAGCACCAGGACGACCGCGGTCGCCATGGCAATGCCCACTCCTGCTGACAGGCCGCGCGCCGTGCCGCGCCTACCGGTATCCGGCGGGGCGGTCGGCGGCTGGTGCGCTCGCCCACCAGTACGCGACTCGTCCGAAGCGGACCTGCCGAGCGAACGGTGTGCACCCTCACCACCCGGCCCCGGAGGAAGAACCCGCTCGTCGACGGGGGAGTGACGCAACGCCTCGAGGTAGCGGTCCTGGCAGACGTCCAGTTCTCGTACGGCCTCCACGCGGCGGCGCGCGAGTTCGTCACGTCGTACCGCCAACGCCTTGCCCTGGGCTCGCAGACGCTGCCTCTCGTCAGCGTGTGTCGACCTGGAGGACAGCTCCTCGAGCCGGACTCGGACCTCCGCTTCCTTTCGGCGGACATCCGCCAGTTCGCCCGCGACGCTCCGCAAGGCCATCTCCAGGTCGTACAGGCGCAGCAGCAGCGAGTTCTGATCACTCCCGCCGGCCGTGCCCAGCAGCCCGAGCCTGTACCGATAGTCGCGCAGTGTCTCGCGGGTGACGGATTCGAGAGCCTGCGGGGTCAGATCGCTGCGGCGGGCGACTTCTTCCAGAACGGTTTCGACCACATTGAGCGGAGGCATCGTCCGGCCGGCTGTGTAACTGCGGATCGTCTCCGCGTAGGCGGGATGCCGCCTGCCGAACTCACGCGCCCCCAACCCTGCCCGCTCCAGCAGACGCCTGAGGCGCTCGCCGAAATCCTTTCTCAGCCCGGCTTTCGCCTCGATGCCCAGGGGGTCCTCGTCATCGGGCGGCGTGCTGCCGTCGGTGGGCATCGTGTGCGCTCCCTCACCAGTCAACCGCGTACCGAGAGTCGTACGTGGTGAGTGTGGTGCAGTCGCGCACCACCGCGCAGCCCGTTCAGAGTATCCGTCAGGCCCCGCGACCAAGGGCGCACGATGCCGCCGCCCGGGAGGCGAGGGCCGGATCCCGTGGCTGACCCGTGAAAGGAACTCACCGTGAACGACCCACTCGACGAGAACGTGCTGGTCGCCGTCGTGCTCGCCCTGGCCGGCGTGGCAGCCGGCTACGCGGCGTACAGCAACACTCGATTCGGTGCGGCGCTGGCCGTCGCCGTAGCCGTCGTCCTCATGCTCCATGCCCTGATCAGGCAGCGCTGAGTGATCGATCCAGAAGGGAGGCTCCGACATGGTGTCGTCGAAGCGTAGGGGAAGCCATGGGGCGTCCGCCCATGCGAGGGCGCCACAGGTTCAGAAGCGCGCGGCCGTCACCGGCGCAGAGACGGGGCAGGACGAGGCGCACCGAGCTCGGGGACCTCCGGCGGGGGCGGGGGCAGCCGCTGTCCCCGCGTGCGAGCAGCGCGCCGAGCGGCACCGGGCGGGCGCCGGCGGGGCCGACGCCCGGACCTCGAGGGCGCCTTGCCGCCGAGTGCACCACTTGGCGTACGGAGGCGGTCTGGACGACGAACGTGCTCGGCGCCTCGCCCCTGCGGCCCCTTCCTCCCGCCCGGCCTCGACTCTCCCCACGGCGCGAGCCGCGCAGTTCGGGAGCGGCGCGGAAGGGTCGGCGAGCGCGCTGAAGGTCGACACAGCGGGAGCAGCCTCCTGGACGATCAGCCTGTGGCCGCCCCGATTGTCCTCAGTGTTTCGCTGCCTTCTTGGCTTGCTTCCGCTGGGCCTTCCGCTCGGCCTTCTCAAGCTTCTGAAGCTTCTCGGGCTTCTCCACCGTCTTGGCAGCCTTGGCCGCTTTCGGCGGGCTGCTTGGCCGGCTCGGAGGAGGGGTGAGTGTCGTGCGCCTGAGGGGAGTAGCGGCGGGCGTTGTGTGACTGCTGGTGATGGCGTCGGGCGTCCGGTTCGTCGGGCGCGGGGCGGCGGGGGAGGGGCTGGGGTCGCGCACAGGCGCAGTCCGCGTCGGTGCGCGGTGCGCGGTGGGGGACGCTGTCGCGGGCGTACGCGAGGCGTCGTGGTGTTGTGGTGGGGGATTGCCGGTCAGCGTGATGAGGGTTGCCAGACCGGCGGTGACCGCGGCGGCGCCCGCCACGAAGGGGCGTGCGCGTGCGGTCGCGGTACGTCGAGAGGTCCGTCCGGCGCCCTCGGCAGGCTTCGGATGCGTACGGTCCGCCGTTTCCGGGGTTCCCGAAGGCGCGTAGAGGCTCGTGACTCGTTTCGGGGGGCCGCTGTCGAGAGGGGCGCTGCGGGCCAGGGCCGCCAGGGCGCCGGCGCACTCGCCGGCATCGGGGCGGTCGTGCTTGTCCGGCGCCGTCATGCTCCGCAGCAGGCGCCTCAGACGCTCGGGCAGGTGAGCGGGGATGGCGGGTGGGCGGTGCAGTCGCGCGATGGCTACCTCGAGCGGGGCGCCGTCGTACTCGCGGTGGCCGGTGAGGCATTCCAGAAGGACCAGGCCCAGCGCGTAGATGTCCGCCGGCCGGCCGACGCTCTGGCCGAGCACTTGCTCGGGAGAGAGGTAGGCGGCGGTCCCGATGAGGGTGCCCGTGGCGGTGCGGTAGGTGGAGTCCAGAAGTCGGCTGATGCCGAAGTCGGTCAGGTGAGGGCTTCCGGCCGCGTCCAGGAGGATGTTGGAGGGCTTCACGTCCCGATGGACGATTCCCGCCGCGTGGGCGTGCGCGAGGGCCAGGGCGAGATCGGCCCCCAGGGCCGCGGTCTCCTCGATCGGGACGGCTCCCTTCTCGATGCGGCGACGCAGCGTGTGTCCCTCGATCAACTCCAGGACGAGAAAGGCGCGCCCCATGTCCTGGCCGGCGTCATAGACGCTGACGAGGCATGGATGGTGCAGGTGGGCCAGGAGCAGCGCCTCCCGTCGCGAGTCCTCCTCCACGTCGACGCCGGAGTCGGGACGGAAGACCTTGACCGCCACCCGCCGCCCCAGCCGCAGGTCCAGTCCCCGGTAGACGTCCGCGGCGCCACCCGAGCCGATGCGTTCGTCCAGGCGGTACCGGCCGCCCAGCACCTCGGTGGAACACTGGGAAGCCGCGGCGCGAGCCGATTCTCGAAACGCCATACTCTCTCCGCTATCACTGCGGGGGCGTGCTCAACCCCGACGAGCCGTGACCGGCGAGCCACCGCGAGCGGGTACCCGCTAGGAGGCGCGATAGCCCCGCGCCACCGCGGTGAAAAGGACCGGACCACCGAGAGGGCGTCCCTCACCGTCCGCAAGGCCGCGCTCGCCGCCCGCGCCCGCCGCGCCCTGCGGCGACTGACCCGGTCTCCGAAGGAGACGGCGCCGGCCTGAGTCCCCACCGGGTCGTCCGCGCACCGCAGAGACTTCTCACGACCTGGGCCGGCGCCTGCCCGACGCGTTGTGCGCGTCCCGGCTCGCCGGGACCGGGGCCTCGCCTTCGCCGCCGTCGGCGGACCTCGCGGGCTGCCGGTCCGGCTCCCGGTCTGCCGCCGCCGCGCCCCGGGGCCCGTCGCTCCGTCACCCGTGCACGCCGGCGGCGAGGCTCGCGCGGAGCAGCGCCGCCTCCTCGTCGAGGTGGCGCAGGAGGGCTTCGAGGGCGGGGGTGCGGGTGCGGTGGGCGGCCTCGGTGACGCCCACCGTGCGACCCACCGAGGGGAGTTCGACCGGCAGCGCGGCGAGGTGCTCGTCGTCGCGCAGGACCAGTTCGGGCAGGAGCGCCACCATGTCGGTCTGGAGGAGCAGGGCCCGCATGGTGAGGATGGAGGTGCACTCCACCCGGTCGGCGGGCAGCGGCAGCCCCCGGTCGACGAAGAGGGCGCCCAGTTCCTGGCGCAGGGCGGTCTGCTCGACCGGCAGAATCCACGGGTAGGCGAGCGCGTCGGTGAGCGCGACGGCGCCCCCGGCCGCCCCTCCCGCCAGCAGCGGGTGCCCGGCACGGACGGCGAGCCGGATGGGCTCACGGTAGAGCATCCGCTGCCGCAGCGCCTCGCCGCCGCCGGGGGCGGGTCCCACCCGGCCGACGATGAGATCGAGTTCGCCGCCGAGCAGAGCAGGGTGGAGGACGTCGGGGGTGCCCTCGCGGACCACGACGATGAGCCGGGGCCGCTCCTTCTTGAGGCGGGCCACGGCCCGGGGGAGCAGCACGTTGGCCCCGGCGAGCAGGGTGCCCACGGTGACCGTGCCGTCCTGGCCCTGGCGCAGTCCGGTGAGGTGCTCCTTGGCCCGTCTGATCTCGGCGACCACCGCGCGGGCGTGGCCGACGAGCGCCTCGCCGTAGACGGTGGGTCGCATCCCGCGCGGAACGCGGACGAAGAGCGGGAGTTCGGCGACGGCCTCCAGTTCGCGCAGGGTGCGGGTGGCGCCGGGCTGGGTGAGGTGGAGGCTCTCCGCCGCCCGGACGACGCTTCCGTGGTCGTAGACCGCGATGAGCAGGGTCAGGTGCCGGAACTTCAGCCGGCCGTCCAGGAGGTCCATCGCCGGGGCTCCTTCCGGGGTGGCGGTGGGGCGCCAGAGGGCGTGGCCGCACCGCGACATACCAGGATCGTTATGGCTCTCTTACCGATCGGCATTGGATCGGCATAGCTGGGTGGGCGCACTATACCGGCACGCCCTGGGGCGAGTTTCGGACAGCTCCCGGCCCGGCAACGGAGGTTTGCAAGGTGAGTTCACCCGTGCGTCATTACGTAGGAGGCGGGTTCGACGCGTCCGGCGTGGCGTTCCCGCTCGTCGATCCGGTCACCGGCCGCACCGTCGGCGCGGTGCCGGAGGCGTCGCGGGAGCTGGTCGACCGGGCCGTGGCCGCGGCTCACGCGGCGTTGCGCGGGCCGTGGGCGGCGTGGAGCCCGGCGGAGCGGTCGCGGCTGCTGCACCGGATCGCCGACGGGATCGAGGCGCGCTTCGAGGAGTTCGTCGCCGCCGAGTGCGCCGACACCGGCAAGCCCCGCGAGCTGGCCTCGACGGTCGACATCCCGCGCGCGGTGGCCAATTTTCGCTCCTACGCGGAGCTGCTGGCCGGGCGGAGCGAGCGGTCCTGGCACACCCCGACGCCCGACGGCCGGGGTGCTCTGAACTACACGGTGCGCAAGCCGCTCGGCGTCGTCGCGGTGGTTTCGCCGTGGAACCTGCCGCTGCTGCTGCTCACCTGGAAGGTCGCCCCGGCCCTCGCCACCGGCAACGCGGTCGTCGCCAAGCCGTCCGAGCTGACCCCCGGCACGGCCTGCCTGCTGGCCGAGGTGATGGCGGAGGCGGGCATCCCCGCGGGCGTCTTCAACCTGGTGCACGGGCGGGGGCCGGACGCGGCCGGCCAGTGGCTGACCGAGCACCCCGGGGTGGACGCCGTCGCCTTCACCGGTGCGTCCCGCACCGGTGTGGAGATCATGCGGGCGGCGGCGGCCCGGCTGGCGCCGGTCTCCTTCGAACTGGGCGGCAAGAACGCGGGCCTGGTCTTCGCGGACGCCGACCTGGAGGAAGCGGTGGCGGGCACCCTGCGGTCCGCCTTCACCCACAGCGGTCAGGTCTGCCTGTGCACCGAGCGGGTGTACGTGGAGCGGCCGGTGTTCGACGCGTTCGCGGCGGGGCTGGCCGCCGGGGCGAAGGAGCTGTCCGGCTACGGGCCGATGGTGTCGGCCGCCCACCGCGACAAGGTCCTGGGCCACCTGGAACGGGCGGCCGCCGACGGCGGCGAGGTGCTGGCGGGCGGCGGGGCGCCGCGCTTCGGGGACGAGCGGGACGGTGGCTTCTGGGTGGAGCCCACCGTGCTGGCCGGGCTGCCGGAGGACCATCCGGCGGTCCGGGACGAGATCTTCGGCCCGGTCGTGCACCTGGCGCCGTTCGACACCGAGGAGGAGGCGCTGGCCCTCGCGAACGCGGGGCCGTACGGGCTGGCCGCCACCGTGTGGACCGGCGACGTGCGCCGCGCCCACCGGGTCGCCCCGGCCCTCGACGTGGGCATCGCCTGGGTCAACACCTGGAACCTCCGCGACCTGCGCACCCCGTTCGGCGGGGTGAAGGCGTCCGGCATCGGGCGCGAGGGCGGCGACCACTCCCTGGACTTCTTCTCGGAGCCGATGAACGTGTGCGTGAAGCTGTGACGACGACCCGGAACGACCCGGCGGTGCGGGACGCCGCCGAACGCCTGGACCGGGCGCACCGCACAAGGGTGCCCTGCGCCCCCGTCCGGGACCTGCTGCCGGCCGGCGACCTGGACGCGGCCTACGCCGTGCAGTCGCTGCTGACCCGGCGCCGGCTGGCCGAGGGGCGCCGGATCACCGGCTGGAAGGTCGGCCTGACCTCGCCCGCCGTGCAGCGGCAGCTCGGCGTGGACACCCCGGACTTCGGGGCCCTGTTCGACGACACCGCCGTGCCGGACGGCGCGGAGCTGCCCTGGGGGGTGGTGCTCCAGCCGAAGGCCGAGGCCGAGGTGGCGCTGGTCCTGGAGCACGACCTGCCGCACGAGCGGCACACGGTGGCCGACGTGATCCGGGCGACCGCCTTCGCACTGCCCGCCGTCGAGGTGGTCGGCAGCCGGATCCGCGACTGGGACATCACGGCCGTGGACACGGTCGCCGACAACGCCTCCAGCGGGGCGTACGTGCTCGGCACCCGCCCGGTGCCGCTGCGGGACCTGGACCTGCGGACCGCCGGGATGGTGCTGGAGCGGCGCGGCGAGCCCGTCTCCACCGGCGCGGGCGTCGCCTGCCTCGGCCATCCCCTGCACGCCGCCGTCTGGCTGGCGGACACGCTCGTCCGGCTGGGCACGCCGCTGCGGGCCGGGGAGACGCTGCTCACCGGGGCGCTCGGGCCGATGACGGCGGTGGCGCCAGGCGACGTGCTGGAGGCCCGTATCGACGGACTCGGTTCGGTGCGCGCGGCCTTCGGGCCCGCCGCCGCGGAAGGAGACCCCCGATGACCCTGGCAGACCCGATGGCACCGGTGGACCCGGCCGTGCTGGCGGAGGCGCTGGACGCGGCCGCCCTGGGCGCGCGCCCGCTGCCCGGCGGCGGCAGCGGCCTCACCACCACCGCGGAGGCGTACGCCGTGCAGGAGGCGCTGATGGCACGGCGGTTCGCCCGGGGCGAGCGTCCCACCGGGGTGAAGCTGGGCTTCACCAGCGCCGCCAAGATGCGGCAGATGGGCGTCTCCGACCTGATCCACGGGCGGCTGACGGACCGGATGGAGATCCCGGACGGGGGGCGCTGCGACGTCTCCGGTCTGATCCACCCCCGGGTCGAGCCCGAGATCGCCTTCCTGCTCGGCGCGGTCCTCGCGCCGGGCGGCGACCCGGCGGCGGCGGTCGCGGCGGTGGCCCCGGCCCTGGAGGTCATCGACTCCCGCTACGACGGCTTCCGCTTCTCGCTGCCCGAAGTGATCGCGGACAACACCTCCGCCGCCGGGTACGCGCTCGGCCCCTGGACCGCGGCGGCCGGGCTGGGTGGACTGCGGTCCCTGGCCAACCTGGGCGTGGTGCTGGAGGTGGACGGCCGCCCGGCCGAGACCGGTTCGACGGCCGCGATCCTCGGCGACCCGCTGCGCGCGCTGGCCGCCGCCGCCCGGCTGGCCGGCCCGCTCGCCCCGGGGACGGTCGTCCTCGCCGGGGCGGCGACCGCCGCCGTGCCGCTGCCGCCGGGGACGCACGTGCGGACCGCGGTGGCCCGGCTCGGTTCCGTCGGCTTCACCACCGGGGAGGCGGCGTGATCGTCCCCGACGCGGCCCCGCCGCGCGGCCGCTTCCCGCACCTGCGGCGCGCGGGCGACCTGGTCTTCGTCTCCGGCACGAGCTCCCGCCGCCCGGACGGCGGCTTCACCGGGGCGAGCGCCGACCCCATGGGCGTCACCGACCTCGACATCCGGGCCCAGACCCGCGCGGTCCTCGACAACATCGCGGCCATCCTGGCCGCCGTCGGCGGCGGTCTGGACGACCTGGTGTCGGTGACCGCCTACCTGGTCAACATGAACGACTTCGGCGGCTACAACGAGGTCTACGCCGAGTACTTCGACGAGACCGGGCCGACCCGGACCACCGTCGCCGTCCACCAGCTCCCCCACCCCCACCTGCTGATCGAGATCAGCGCGGTGGCCCACCTCCCCCAGCACCCGAGCGAGGAACCGCACCGATGACGATGAGACCGTTCAACCTCCAGGCGTGGATCGAGGAGCACCGCCACCTGCTGAAGCCACCGGTCGGCAACGTGCAGATCTGGCAGGACGCCGACTTGATGGTGACGGTCGTCGGCGGCCCCAACCGCCGCACCGACTTCCACGACGACCCCATCGAGGAGTTCTTCTACCAGCTCAAGGGCGACATGGTGCTCCGCGTCATGGAGGAGGAGGGCCGGCCGCCGCGCGACGTCCACATCCGCGAGGGCGACGTCTTCCTCGCCCCGGCGCACCTGCGGCACTCCCCGCAGCGGCCGGAGGAGGACAGCATCGGCCTGGTCGTCGAGTTCGCCCGGCCGCAGGGCCTCCGCGACGCCTTCGAGTGGTACTGCGTCGAGTGCCACCACCTGGTGCACCGCAGCGAGGTGCAGCTCACCTCGATCGTCGACGACCTGCCGCCGGTCTTCTCCGCCTTCTACGCCGATGCGGCCGCCCGCGCCTGCGGGCACTGCGGCGCCCTCCACCCGGGCAAGGACTGGCCCGAGGAGCTGCGGCCCCGCACCCGGCGCGACGAGGCGGGCGGCGCATGACCGTCGTCGACGTCCACGCGCACGTCTTCCCCGAGATCGGCCGCGCCGAGTCGCGCCGGATCACCGGCTCCGAGGACGGCCCGTGGCTGCGCACCGCGGACGGCCCCGACGCCGGGATGATGATGGCCGGGGCCGCCGAGTACCGGCCGGTGCGCCGCACCCTGTGGGACCCGGCCGCCCGCGTCGCCGACCTCGACCGGCTCGGCGTCGACGTGCAGGTGCTGTCCAGCACACCGCTGCTGTTCGGCTACGACCTGGAGGCGGCGCGGGCCGCCGACTGGTGCCGGGCCGTCAACGGGCACCTGCTGCGGTACGCCGCGCACGCCCCCGGCCGGCTGGCCCCGCTGTGCCAGGTGCCGCTCCAGGACACCGAGGCCGCCTGCTCGATGGTCACCGAGGCGATGCGGGAGGGCTTCCACGGCGTCCACATCGGCAACCACCTCGGCGACCGCGACCTCGACGACGGCGCCCTCCTCGAATTCCTCGCGCACTGCGCGCACGAGGACGCGGCCGTCCTGGTCCACCCGTGGGACCTGCCGGCCGGGCCGCGCCACTCCCGCTACATGCTGGCCTGGCTGGCGGGCATGGCGGCCGATACCCACCTGACGATCCTGTCGCTGATCCTCTCCGGCGCCTTCGAACGGCTCCCGGCGTCGCTGCGGCTGCTGTTCGCGCACGGCGGCGGCAGCTTCCCGTACCTGCTGGGCCGGGCGGAGAACGCCTGGCACCGGCGGGACATCGTGCGCGCCGACAGCCCGCATCCGCCGTCGTACTACACCGAGCGCTTCGCCGTGGACTCGGCCGTCTTCGATCCGGGGGCGCTGCGGCTCCTGGTGGACGTGATGGGCGCGGAGCGGGTGCTGCTCGGCTCCGACCACCCGTTCCCGCTGGGCGAGGAGTCCATCGGCCGGCTGGTACGGGAGAGCGGCCTGGCCGCCACCGAGCGCGAGGCGGTCCTCGGCGGCAACGCCGTCCGCTTCTTCGGACTGACCCCCCTGCTGAAGGAGGCCGTGCGGTGAAGGCCGCCGTCATCGGATCGGGCAACATCGGCACCGATCTCCTCATCAAGATGATCCGCGGCTCGGGGCTCGTGACCGCCGCCGCGATGATCGGCATCGACCCGGACTCCGACGGGCTCGCACGGGCCCGCCGGCTCGGCGTGCCGACCAGCTCCGACGGCGTCGCCGGGCTGATCGCCCTGGACGGCTTCGACGGGATCGACGTCGTCTTCGACGCCACCTCGGCCGCCGCCCACCACCGCAACGCCGCCGAGCTCACCCCGTACGGGAAGACCCTGATCGACCTCACCCCGGCGGCCCTCGGCCCTTACGTCGTCCCCTCCGTCAACCTCGACGAGCACCTGGACGCTCCCGACCTGAACATGGTCACCTGCGGCGGACAGGCCACCGTGCCCGTCGTCGCCGCCGTCTCCGCCGTCACCCCCGTGCACTACGCGGAGATCGTCGCCTCGATCGCCTCCCGGTCCGCCGGGCCGGGCACCCGGGCCAACATCGACGAGTTCACCGAGACCACCTCCCGCGCCCTGGAGCGGGTCGGCGGCGCGGCCCGCGGCAAGGCGATCATCGTCCTCAACCCGGCCGAACCGGCGCTGCTCATGCGGGACACCGTGCACTGCCTCGTCGACGACGCCGACACCGGCCGGATCGCCGCGTCGGTGCACGCGAAGGCCGCCGAGGTCGCCGCGTACGTCCCCGGCTACCGGCTCAAGCAGGAGCCGCAGTTCCGGACGCTCGCCGCCGACGACCCGCTGGTCCGGCTCGGCGGCGGAGCCCGGCTGCTCGTCTCGGTCTACCTGGAGGTCGAGGGCGCCGCCCACTACCTCCCCGCCTACGCCGGAAACCTCGACATCATGACCGCCGCCGCGCTGCGCACCGCCGAGCGCCTGGCCGAACGGAGCACGGGCCGATGACCCGCGTCTACGTCCAGGACGTCACCCTGCGGGACGGTATGCACGCCGTCTCCCACCGCTACACCCTCGACCAGGTACGGGCGATCGCGGCCGCCCTGGAGGCGGCCGGCGTGGACGCCGTGGAGGTCGCCCACGGCGACGGCCTCTCCGGCTCCTCCGTCACCTACGGCCCCGGCGCCCACACCGACTGGGAGTGGCTGGAGGCGGCGGCCGAGGTGCTCGACCGGGCCCGGCTCACCACTCTGCTGCTGCCCGGCATCGGCACCGCCGCCGACCTGCGCCGCGCCCACGCGCTCGGCGTCACCTCGGTCCGCGTCGCCACCCACTGCACGGAGGCGGACGTCTCCGCCCAGCACATCGCGCTCGCCCGCGAACTGGGCATGGACGTCTCCGGCTTCCTCATGATGTCCCACCTCGCCCCGCCCGCCGAACTGGCCGCGCAGGCACGGCTGATGGAGTCGTACGGCGCGCACTGCGTGTACGTCACGGACTCCGGCGGCCGACTGACGATGGACGGCGTGCGGGACCGGGTCCGCGCCTACCGGGACATCCTCGACCCGGCCACCGAGATCGGCGTCCACGCCCACCACAACCTCGGTCTCGGCGTCGCCAACAGCATCGTTGCGGTGGAGGCGGGCGCACACCGCGTCGACGCCTCCCTCGCCGGGCAGGGCGCGGGCGCGGGCAATGCCCCGCTGGAACCGGTGGTCGCGGTGCTCGACCTGATGGGCTGGGAGCACGGCTGCGACCTCTTCCCCCTGACGGACGCGGCCGAGGAGCTGGTCCGGCCGACGCAGGACCGGCCCGTGCGGGTCGACCGGGAGACCCTCATGCTCGGCTACGCCGGGGTGTACTCCAGCTTCCTGCGGCACGCGGAGGCGACCGCCGCCCGGCACGGGCTCGACACCCGCGACCTGCTCGTCGAGGCGGGCCGGCGACGGCTGGTCGGCGGGCAGGAGGACCTGCTCACGGACATCGCCCTGGACCTCACCCGGACCGCCGCCGATCCCGCCACCCCCACCCCCGACCACGGAGCCCCCACATGCTGACCGACCCCGACCTCACCACCCGCGCCGAGGCGCTGGACGCCGCCGACCCGCTCGCCGCTGTCCGGGACCGCTTCCTCCTCCCCGACGGAGTCGTCTACCTCGACGGCAACTCCCTCGGCGCCCTGCCCGCCGCCGTCCCGGCGGCCGTCGAGGGCGCCGTGCACCGCCAGTGGGGCATCGACCTGATCCGCTCCTGGAACGCCAACGGCTGGTGGGAAGCGCCGGTGCGGACCGGCGACGCGATCGGCCGGCTGGTCGGCGCGGCCCCCGGGCAAGTGGTCGCCGGGGACTCGACCAGCGTCCAGCTCTTCAACACCCTGCTCGCCGCCGCCCGGCTGCGCCCCGGCCGCCGGCTGCTGCTGACCGACCCGGACCACTTCCCCACCGACCAGTACATCGCCGACTCGGTGGGCCGGCTGCTCGGCCTCGACGTCCGCCGGGTGCCGGCGCGGGACGCCGCCGCCGTGCTGGCCGCCGAGGCGGGGAACGTCGCCGTCGCCGCGTACGCACCGGTCGACTACCGCACCGGCGAGCTGTACGACATGGCCCCGCTCACCGCCGCCGCGCACGCCGCCGGGGCCCTGATGCACTGGGACCTGTGCCACGCGGCGGGCGCCCTGCCGGTCGAACTCGACGCGGTGGAGGCGGACTTCGCGGTCGGCTGCGGCTACAAGTACCTGTCGGGCGGGCCGGGCGCCCCGGCGTTCGCGTACGTCGCCCACCGCCACCAGGAGGGCTTCGACCATCCGCTGACCGGCTGGCACGGGCACGCCGAGCCGTTCGCGATGGCGGGGACGTACACCCCGGCGGCGGACATCACCCGGGCCCGGATCGGCACCCCCGCGCTGCTCTCCCTGATCGCCCTGGAAGCCGCGCTCACCGCCTTCGACGGGGTGGAGATGGCCGCCGTGCGGAAGAAGAGCCTGTCCCTGACCGGCTTCTTCCAGGAGTGCGCCGACATCCTCCTCGACGGCCTCGGCTTCACCACGGCCACCCCGCGCGAGCCGGAGCGCCGTGGCAGCCAGGTCGCGCTGCGGCACCCGGAGGCGTACCCGCTGGTCGCGGCGCTCACCGCTCGGGGCGTGATCGGCGACATGCGCGCGCCCGACCTGCTCCGCTTCGGCTTCAACGCCCTGTACGTGACGCACGCCGACGTGCTGCGCGCGGTGGTCGAGCTGCGCGACATCGTCACCTCCGGCGCCCATCTCGCCCCCGAGTTCCGCCGGCGCCCCACCGTCACCTGAGCCCCCCGTCCGCTCTCTCCCCCCCCGCCCCGAAAGGACCGTCCGATGCGCTTCACCCGCAGGAACACGGCTCTCGCCACTGTCGCCGCGGCCGCCGTCACCGCCGGCCTGCTCCTCCCCGGCGCGTCCGGCGCGGCCACCGCGACCGCCGCCGCCACCGACCCGAACGTCCGCGCCGTGTGCGCCGACCGCCGCCCTGGGCCGGCCGACCCGGGCGCGTACGGTATGCAGCTCGACGGCACGTTCCGGCACCCCGCCCTCACCCCCGTCGACGAGGAGTCCGACCACCCCTTCCCGGGGCGCAACGCCGCGTACGACACCCGCTCGTACATCAAGAACATGAAGGTCGAAGCGGCCTACGAGGGCGCCGACTTCACCCCCGACTACTTCCACACCTGGCAGAACGTCGTCGACTTCCACGGCCGCCGCTACCTCTTCCAGTACGACCGCTCCGAGGGCCGCGTCTACGACATCACCGACGTACGGAAGGTGAGGGTCGTCGAGCGGATGAGCCGCGAGGACGTCGGCGGCGACGAGACCCGGTCCAACGGCGACTGGGCGGCGCAGGACTACTGGGGCGCCTCCACCGTCCAGTGGAACAAGAAGCTGAACGCCTACGTCATGGTGCAGAGCTTCGAGAGCAAGCGGCAGATCTCCGAACTCTCCGACCATCCGCCGCTCGACAAGTACGACAACCCCGACGGCGTACGGAAGCTGCGGGAGAAGCCGGGGCTCAAGGGCTTCAAGGTGTACCGCCTCGACGGCCCGCGCAAGAAGGACTGGAAGCTCCTCGCGACCGTCTCCACCGACTCCACCCAGGCCGACCCGCTGCGCAGCGACCCGGCCACCGCCCAGCAGGGCTCCGGCTCGATCGACGTGCCGTACTGGACGGGCGAGAAGTACATGTTCATCGCCACCGCGCCCGACGACACCTACTCCGGCACCGAGTACCCCACCAACCTCCACTCGGCCGGCTACCAGTCCTGGGACATGTCCGACCCGGCCCACCCCAGGCTCCTGGACACCTGGCACCTGCCGGGCCAGCGCACCGGCGAGGACGCGGCCTACCGGCAGAACCCGCGCTGCGGCAACCGCACCAGTTGGATGGGCGCCCGGATGCCGCTCTTCCTCCCCAAGCCCGTGGAGAAGGGCGGACGGTACGCCTTCGCCGCGATGGGCGGCTACGGCCTGACGGTCCTCGACGTCTCCGACCCGTCGAACCTGCGGACCGTGAGCCACCTCGACCTCCCGGCGTCGGTCTCGGGCACCGAGGGCGACAACATCGACGTCTCCCAGTACGAGAAGACGGGAATGATCTACTACTCCGGCTACCCGCTCACCGAGGACTGCTACGAGCCCTACAAGGACGTCTACCAGATCGATGCCAAGGACCCGAAGAACCCCCGCGTCGTCGGCGTCCTCCCCCGCCCGGTACCGCCCAAGTCGGCCGGTTTCACGGACTACTGCCAGCGGCGCGGCAGCTTCGGCCCCAAGCGGACCGGCTACTACACCAACCCGGGCAAGCACGACGCCGGCACCCTCGGCTACGGCTTCTACAACGCGGGCGTGCAGTTCTTCGACGTGTCGGACCCGGCCGACCCGGAGATCTCCGCGTACTTCGTGCCGAAGGCGTACGGCCGCGACACGGCGGAATACGCGTACGGCAACCAGACCCACGGGGTCTACGTGGAGTGGGACCGGAACATCGCCTGGGCCCTGACCAACCACGGCATCTACGCCCTCTCGACGAAGGTCCTGGGCAAGCCCGACCTCGACGCCCCCGCCAAGCCGTTCCGCAACAGCGAGTTCTGACCGACCCTCCCCCCATCGCCCACTCCCGTGCAGAAGGGCCCACCGCCATGGCCTCACCCAGCGACTCCGCAGCCCCCGCCCCGCCGGCCGCCGACGGCGCCAGACCCGCTCCCGAGTCCGGCTCCGACAAGGGGCTGGTCCGCTCCCTCACCCACCGGCAGACCACCATGATCGGGCTGGGCTCCGCGCTCGGCACCGGCCTCTTCCTCGGCTCCGGTACGGCGATGTCCGTCGCCGGGCCCGCCGTGATCGTCTCGTACGTGATCGGGGCGGTCCTGGTCGCGATCATCGCCGTGCTGCTCGGCGAGATGTCCGCCGCCCACCCCGTCCAGGGCTCGTTCGGCACCATCGCCCGCCGCTACCTGAGCCCCTGGGCCGGCTTCCTCAGCAGTTGGCTGTACTGGTTCAGCGCCGTCGTCGTCATCGGCACCGAGGTCGTCGCCTCCGCGCTCTACATCCGCTGGTGGTGGCCTGCGGTGCCGATGTCGGTGGCGATCCTCGCCGTCGCGGCGATCGTCCTCGCGGTCAACGTGATCAGCGTGAAGTCCTTCGGCACCACCGAGTTCTGGCTCTCCAGCATCAAGGTGACGGCCCTGTGCGCCTTCATCCTCTGCGCGGCACTGCTGGTCCTCTTCGGGCTGCCGGACACCGAGGCCACCGGCTTCGCGCACCTCACCGACGACGGCGGCTTCCTCCCGCACGGCCCGAGCTCGATCTGGCTGGCCATGTCCGTGGTGATGTTCGCGTACGCCGGTTTCGAGGTCGTCGCCATCGCCTCCGCCGAGGCCGCCGACCCGCAGCGCACCATACGCACCGCGATGCGCCAACTGGCCTGGCGCCTCGGCTTCTTCTACCTGCTCTCCATCACCCTGGTGCTGGCCCTGATCCCATGGCGCCGGATGGCGGACGGCGACGGCAGCGTCGAGGCGAGCCCCTTCGTCCGGGTCTTCTCCGAGATCGGCGTGCCCGCCGCCGCGACCGTCACCAACGCGGTCGTGCTCATCGCCGCCATGTCCGCCGCCAACGCCCACCTGTACGGCGCCTCCCGGCTGCTCCACTCGCTCGCCGACGACGGCCTCGCGCCGAAGCCGCTGGCCCGGCTCAACCGCCGGGGCGTCCCGGCGGTCGCGATCGCCGCCTCCACGCTGGGCATCGCGGCCGCGGCCCTGCTCGCCTTCTACGACGTCAGCGGCCTCTTCGGCGTCATGATGTCGATCGCGATCTTCGCGGTGATGTTGGTGTGGCTGCTGATCCTGGCCTCGTACGTCGCCTTCCGGCGCCACCGCGTCGCGCACCCCGGCGAGTTCACCGGCTTCTCCGTCCGGGGCGGCGACAAGCTCGCCGTCGTCGCGGGGCTCGGCGTCCTCGCCGTCGCGGCGACAGCGGTGAAGGTGCCCGACATGCGGCAGGCGGCCGTCATCGGCATCGCCTTCACCCTCGTCCTCCTCGCCTGCTACGCCCTGACGGCACGGCGACGGCGCCCCGCCTAGCGGTTTCGTTCGGATCAGCGGGCGGACCAGAGGGGGACGCCTGCGATGTCCGCGCCGGCCCGGGCCACCGGAGCGGTGAAGACCCGCCCCCACGTGCCGTCGACGGCCCCCATCCGCAGCCGGTTGTGGACGCCCCGCCGGTCGGCGCGCTTCTCCGGCAGGTGCACCCGCTGGACACCGGTCCGGCCCTTGCAGGCGATCGCGTCGATCACCTCACGGTGGTCCCGCCATCGGCCACCCCGCTGCGGCGTCCGGTCAGGGAGCAACGGCTCGATCCGCGCCCCTGCGCATCAGCCAACGGCACACCCCGACCAACGGACGACCGATCCAAAGGAAATCGCCCAGCCGCCTCGCGTCCGTCACGAAGGGCCGCTCCGAACCTCGGTGCGGCCCTTCGGCGCCGGAGCTCCGGCTGCACATGGCGCGTGACCTCGGGGCGGCCCACGGCTGACGGACCTCCGTGCCGCCCCGGCCCCCGCTCACCGCCGCGGCCGGGCCCGCCGCGGCGGGAGCCGGAGGACCCGGTACGCGGCCTCCCCGGCCGGCCACGGGCTGACCGGGGAAGCGGCGTTGAGCGCCCTGCCGGCGACGGCTCCGTGGCCGTCCCGGTGGTGTCGGTCGCGGCTCCGGCCGGGGGCCTTCCGCCCCTGCCGGACTGTTGCGGGCGCGCACGGGTCGCCTGCCCGGTCAGTGACGGCCCCGCGCGGCCCTTCTGCGGGTCGTGCGGGCGACGGTGAAGGCGAGTTCGGCCAGTTCGTCGCGTTGCCAGCCGAGGGCCCCGGCCGCGTTCATGCCGTCGCCCTCGTTGTTGTGCGCCAGTTCCACCGAGTACAGATCGACGGCGCCGCGCCGCAGCAGCCGCTCGCGCAGCTCCTCGCGGGGCACGTCGGTGAGATGACGGTGCGAGACCGTGAGCGGACCGTAGGCGTGCGACCACTCGGGCTCCATCACATGCAGCACCTGCGTCTGACGGTCGGCCGCGACCGCGGTCTGGGTCTCGCGGTAGGTACGGATGACGGAGTGGCCGCCGTCGACCAGCCGGAAGACGCTGACGTTGCCGGCGGGCCGCCTGCCGTACAGCACCGCCTGCTGCACCAGCGTGGGCACGATGTCGGGGACGAGGGCGCCGGCCCCGTCCCCGACGAACGCCAGGACGTTGTCGTCGCGCGTCACGGCCACCGCGGGCACCGCCTGCAGCGCGTCGCCCATCAGCGCCCGCCCGTACCATCCGGAGAAGCCAGGCCCGGTGCGCGGCAGGTTCCGCACGGCGGAGATGCCGCCGCGCCCCACCTCGTACAGCCCGGTATAGGTGTAACCGTGATCGGTGATCAGCTCGTCGAGCAGTTCGCCGAGTTGATGGAAGAAGTAGTTCGGGCTCATCGGCCTCAGCGGCAGCCGGTGCAGCACATCGGAGGCGCTGTCCCGTGTCTCCTCGATCGCCCTGCGGCGGCCCTCCAGCACCTGCGGATCGACCACCAGGCGCTCACGCAGCGCCCGCAGGAATCCTTTGGCGTCGCCGACCACCGGGTGATCGGTGAACGGCGCGATGTGCCCGGGGGTGTCGGTGACCTGCACAACGCGCAGCCGGCGCTCCAGGGCGTCCGGCGGGAACGGCGTCGACAGCTCCGTGATCCGGCTCTTGAGGAAGAACAGCGCCTGGTCGGCCCGGCCGCGCAACCGTCCCTCGTGATGCAGGAACGCGTGCACGCGCGCCGAGCAGCCCATCATCCCCAGAGTGCCCAGATAGTTCGGTACGGACGCGCCCGCGTGATAGCGGCTCACCGTGCCGGGCCGGGTCAGCGAGTCGGCGAGCGCGATCCCGGCCGACCGGGCGAGGGCAAGGGTGAGCGCGCGCTCCTCCTCGTCGAGCCGGCCGCACTGCCACAGCAACCGGGCGGGTTCCTCGTTGACCAGCCGCACCACGGGAGTGAGGGCGCTCTCGGTGACCTGGACACGGTTGGTGGGGGGAGGACCCGGTGCTGCCGGCTCCTCCCCGGTGGCGGATGCGTTCAGCACGGCGTGGGTGGCCAGCAGGACGACCGGGCCCTCATCGGCGTCGTACGCCTCCCGGGCCGCCGCGAGGTCCGCGGGGAGCCGGGCCGGATCGTCCAGATGGAGCGTGACCAGACGGCGGGCCCGCAGCACCTCACGGGAGTCGCCGTCCTGGTCGATCGTCCCCTGGAACGGGAACCAGCCGCCCGGATCCGGCTCACCGCAGACGATGAAGCCACGGGCCCGGGACTCGCGTAAGTTGGCCAGGGTGCCCTTGAACTCGTCGACCATGCCGTTGGTGACCACGATGAGGAACGGCGCCTCGTCCAGTTGCCAGCGCGCCAATGCCCCACAGGCCAGTGCGTGTTCGGAGGGGCCCCGCAGCACCGGGTTGCCGGAGTGTTCCGCGGTCCGCTCCAGCTCACCGATGAGGCCCGTCATGATGGAGCCGGTGTAGTAGTGCAGCCCCCAGGTGTCGCCGGCGCGCGCGGTCAGGAACGAGTGCAGCCACTGGGCGAGCACGCGCCGCGGCACGGACTCGGCACGGATGACCTGGGTGACGTGCCGGTACTGCACCTGGTCCGTGAACGCGCAGATGACATCCGCGGCGAGCAGCCAGGACCGGTCGGGCACCTGTTTGAGCGTGTACGGCCGCCCGAGCCGGACCGGTGACCGCCCCAGCCGGTCGTACACATGCACGCTGTACGCAGACTCGTGGGCGATCACCTCACGGGGCAGCGCCGCGAAGAACCCCGCGAGCGCCGGCTGGACCGTGTCCGCGAACGGGTCGGTGTCCAGCCCGGCGGACGGCGCGTCCACCAGCAGCAGCGCGAGGGCAAGGCCCGGAGAGCCGGCCGTGGCGCCCCGTACCGCCTCCGCCGCCTCGGCGAGCGTGTCCGCGCTCACCAACGCGACCTCGTCGTCCGCCAACGCCCGCGCCAGGAAGCGGCGCGCACGCCGGACCGTCTCCTGATAGACGTCCGGCCGGTCGTCATGGACCGGCCCCTCCGGGTCCCCAGGGCCGTCGGTGGCATCGGCCAACGCGGTGCGCACCGTGTCGTGGAACGCGGGACGCGCACCGACACTCACCACCAACAACCGCTCCCCGGCGGCGGACTCCGGCCACGCACCCGTGGCCGGGATGACGGTGGAGGTGTCCGACGTGGTCACCGGGTCTCCCCGTCGACCGGTGCGGCCGGGCGGGCGGGCACCGCTTCGATGACGCGCTCGGCCCGGTCGGAGCGCGTCCTGGGGCTGTGCACGGCGAGGACATCGAAACCGGCGTCCTCGAGCAGGCCCCGGTACTCGGTCTCCGACCGGTCCCAGCCCTGGAGCATCACCAGCATCAGCAGATCGATCAGCCGTTCCTGGACCGCCTGCTGGGACAGTTCGGAGCCCTCGGGCACCGGAACCTCCAGACGTTCGACGACGAGCAGCCGGCCATGGTCCGGGATCACCTCGCGCACCCGGCGCAGGATCTGCGCGGCTCGCTCGTCGTCCCAGTTGTGCAGCACACGGCAAAGGACGTAGACGTCGCCGCCCGCGGGCAGCGGGTCGAAGAAGCTGCCCGCCACCAGATCGATCCGGTCGGCGAGGCCCAGCGCGGCCAGCCGTTCGCGGGCCGGGCCGAGCGCCTCCGGCAGTTCGGCCAGCACACCGCGCATCCCCGGATGGCGTGGCAACAACTTGGCGAGCAGGTTGCCCTGGCCGCCACCGACGTCCACCAGCGTGGCGGCGCCGCTCAGGTCCACCTTGTCCAGCGCGGGCGGCACCGGGGCGGTGCCCATCGCGGCGGTGAACTCGGCGGCCACCTCGGGCCGGTCGGCGAGATAGTCGTAGAACGGCAGCCCGTACAGCGCGTCGAAGGCGGGAAGCCCGGTACGCAGGGAATCCATGATCCCGCCGAAGGACCGGTGCACCTCCTCACCGAACAGCAGCGCGGCAGGACGGCTGGAACGCACGGTGTCGCCGCACAGCAGCCTGCCGGTGGGCGTCAACGCGACGACCCCGGGCTCGGGTTCATTCAACAGGCCGACCGCGGTCAGCACACGCACCAGGCGGCGGAACGCGCGGACATCGGCGCCGGTCGCCGCGGCGAGCTCATCGGTTGGGCGGGGGCCTTCGGCCAACAGCTCCGGCACCCCCAGCTTGGTCAGGGCGTAGCACGCCTGGGCCGGCCAGCCTCCGGTCAGGATGGCGAGGAGCGCGATCCGGTCCCGTACGGAGGGCGCGGCGACCGTCCGGTCGAAAGTCGCTGTCATGCCACACCATTCCTCACGCCGGTCCGGTCCAGGTACGCGCCGATGGAGCGAATCGCCTCTGCGGCCGCGATGGCGTGGCCGCGCCGGTTCGCGTGCCTGCCGTCGGCGCTGAGCAGACCGCCCTCACCGGCGACGGGGTGATCGAAGAGATCGATGTGGATGGTCTCCAGTTCGCGGGCGAGCCTCCCCGTCACCTCCGCCAACGCGTGCAGCCGCTGCCCGAACCGTTCCCGTACGGCGGCGGTCATCCGCGGGTCCCGCGAGCCGTCGATCATGCTGACGGTGACGACGGTGCAGCCGCTCTCCCGCAGCGCGGTGACGATGGCGCGCAGCTCGGCGCCGACGCGCTCCGGGTCGAAACCGGTGACGAGGGTGTCGTAGCCTCCGCACGCGACCAGGGCGAGGTCCGGGCGGAAGTCCAGCACCTTGGCCAGTTGGGACGACCGGACGAGGGCGGCGCGGGTGTTGCGACGGCCCATGTTGCGGTACGCCATGCCGGGAGCGTGCCGCTGGAGGGTGGTGGCCAGCCGGTCGGCCCAGGGCTGGTCGAGGTAGCCCGGTACGGGATCGCCGAGGCCCTCCGCCACGCTGTCCCCGAACACGACGAACCGCCTCCAGGGGTGCCCGACCAGCAGCCGGTCCGCCTCCCCTTCTTCCAGGCAGTACGGATCGACGCGCTCCGCACGTGCGCTGTCACTGTCGTAGGGCATCACGTGTGCCGCAGTCCCTTCTTCGTATGCGAGTCGGGAGGTCGCGCACCGAGGGGGCGACACGGCCGTTCGCATCATTTCGCACCACCGGCCAACAATCAATACGATCGGCCGTGCTCATACCTTGTCCGCCCGCCTGCCCACCCGAGGGGTCCGGAGCAAGAAGGGTCGATCCGACCCGCCCGCACCCATCGAAACCCCGCCGGCCACCTCGGGCCCCGAGGGGAGTGCCGTCTCCGGCCGCCTCCCGGAACGCGCCGCTGCACGGCAGATCCGCCGTGACCGCCCGGAAGGCATCACCGCCCCGGCCTGAGCCGCCGGCGACCACCGCACCGCGATGGGGGAGTGCGGCACCGCCGCCCTCACGGGCGTCGGCCCGAACGGATCGAAGCGCTGCGTGGCGAGAGTCACATGACCCGCGGCGCCATCGCCCGCCCCCAGGTCGCCCTGCGCGTCCTGATCGAGGACCGGTCCGTGCGCGCCGCCGACCGCATGGTCACGCCGGTCGAGGCGGACGCCTACGCCGCCACCGAGGGCCTCGCCGCAGCCCGAGAGATCGCGAAGGACGCCCACGACGCCTTCGTACGCGAGTCGCTTGAGCTGACCGACGAGCCGGTCGCCCGGATTCCCCGCAGCGTCGGCTGCCTGGGCGTGCCGAACTTTCGTCGGCTCTTCCGGCGCGCCAGGGGCGTCACGCCGGAGTGCCGGAGCTGGTCCGCATCGTGGCACGAGGCAGCCATCAGGAGGACCGGTCGACGGGTCGGCCGGTGAGGAGCCGCCGCACTCCCTCCCGATAGCCCGTGACCTGGAAATCGGGAAAGCGGGCCGCGAACTTCGAGCTGTCGAAGATGTTGTCGTCCTGGTAGCGGACGAGCAGTTCGTCCATCTCGTCGAGCGGCTTGACGAAGCGGCGCCCGAGGCGGAAGGCGAGCGTCGGCAGCACCGTGTAGCCGATCTTGCGGCCGGTGGCCTCGCCGGCGAAGTCGACGAGCTGGGCGTAGGACTGCCGGTCCGGGTCGACCGGCAGGTGCCACGTCTGGCCGTAGGCATCCGGCGTGTTGCCGAGCAGGGCGAGAGCGCGGCTCGCGTCGGGGGTCCAGATCAGGGACCGCTCGGCATGGGCGTCGACCGGGACGAGCGGTCGCTTGCCCGCCTTGATCCGGTCGAACACCAACGAGTTCGTGTAGCTCTTCGTCCGGCCGGGACCGTAGAACTCGGGCGCTCGGCCGATCAGCGCTTCGACGCGGCCGGCCCGCATGGCCCCCAACAACATGGCTGCGATCTGCGCGCGGACCCGCCCCTTGCGCCCGCCCGGCGCGAATGCTGTCGATTCGGTCTGGGGCGTCGACGTTCCGGGATGCATGTAGGTGTTGTCGAAGAAGACGAGCTTCGTGTCGTGTTCGGCGCAGGCGTCGATGACGTTGCGCATCATGACGGGGAACTGCCGCTCCCACAGCTCCGAGTCCAGGGGCAGGCCGACGGTGAGGTAGGCGATGTCGCTGCCCGCGACGACGCGGCTGGTGGCGTCGGCGTCGGTGAGGTCCGCGGCCATGAGTTCGTCGGTGTCGTTCACCCCCGACGGCTTGCGGCTGACGAGGCGGATGTCCTTGGTGTGGTTGCGGTGGAGCTCGTTGGCGAGCTCGTCGGCGATCGGCCCGCCGGCGCCGAGAACGGTCTGCATCGGGTCTCCTTGAGCTGGAGGGTGCGGGTGCCGACGACAGCCCGACTGCGAGCGGCGTCGCGCGGCACGGATGCGGTCGACCACCGCGGCCGGGATGCGGACCCGGCCGGTGTGGTCGTTGGCCGAGCCTTTCCGGCACCCGGTCGCCGGTGTGCCACCGAGGTGGACGGCGAGGTCGTCGACTACCCCCGACCCGGCGACAGCGTGTCGTCGCCCAGGTTGATGACGAGGGGGCCGGTGCGGTGACCGACTGGTCGACCACGTACGTCGGTCGGCCGTTGAGCGCCCTGCGGCCCATTCCCCGCAGGGCTCGGTTCCGTCCGACGTGCACTATGTTTACAGTGCTAACCAAGTACGGGAGGGCAAAGTAAGCAATGTCAACATCAGAGAAGAGCGGCTACCACCACGGCGACCTGCGGGCGACCCTGCTGTCGACCGCGATGGAGATGCTGGAGCGCGGCGAGCCCTTCTCGCTGCGCGCCGTCGCGCGCCAGGCCGGCGTGTCGCCGACCGCGCCGTATCGCCACTTCAAGGACCGCGACGCCCTGGAGTCCGCGCTGGCCGTCGAGGGTTTCCGGGACCTGCTGACCGACCTGGGCGGCGGGCGCGACCTGCCCGCCTCGCTCTCGGACCTGGCCGAGTTCGCCGTCTCCTACGTCGCCTTCGCGCTGCGGCGCCCGGCTCTGTTCCGTGTGATGTTCGGCAAGCCGTGCGATGACGCAGACGACGAGCGGGTCAAGGCCGCCGACGCCCTGCACCGGTTGCTGACCGAAGCGCTCCGCCGCCTCTTCCCCGGCGCGGACGCCTCGGCCCTGGCGTCGGCCGGCTGGGGGCTGGCCCACGGGCTGGCCTGCCTGCACCTCGACGGCAAGCTGCAGGCCGCGTCAGGCGAAGAGGTCGCCGACCGGGTGCGCAACGCCTTCCTCGCCATCACGTCGGTGGGCTCCTGACGTGAGCCGCCCGCCCGTCGCGCGCCTCACGCCATCCATGGTCGACGGTGCTCACATGCCACGCATTCCTCGGTGTCAGCGCTGCTCACGCTGGAGGAGGGGGTCCATGACACCGACCGGCAAGCTGACCGACCGGACCATGGAGGTCGTCCCGGAAGGCGGCCTCTATGACCGGTACGGCATGGACACCGACCTCGACGAGGCCGAGCGGGACCCACCCTCACGGCGTCGACGGACTGCTCGAGCACTCCGAAGTCCAGACCGTCGCCCACCAGTGCCTCCAGGGCTCCACCTCGCCCCGCGGGGTCGAGCACGAGGCGTGGGCACGGACCCTGGCCCGGGCGTCCGAGACGATGCGTGCCCTGGGCATCCGCTGGCCGACCACCGGCTACGACCGCCAGCCACCTCGCCATCCCGGTCCGCATGAAGGAAGATCAGCCATGACCAAGCGCGTCCTCAACGTCGTCACCAACGTCGGCCACTACGACGACCCTTCCCACACCACTGGCCTGTGGCTCTCCGAGCTCACGCACGCCTGGCACGTCTTCGAGGAACACGGCTACGAGCAGACGCTCGTCAGCCCAGCAGGCGGCGCGGTGCCCCTGGAGCCGCGTGCGCTGAAGTTCCCGAACCACGACAAGACCGCCAAGGCGTGGCGCGCCGACCCCGGAAAGATGGCCATGCTCAAGAACACGGCGAGCCCGGACCAGATCGACCCATCAGACTACGATGCGATCTACTTCACCGGCGGTCACGCGGCGATGTACGACTTCCCCGACAGCGAAGGCCTGCAGCGCTGCACCCGCGAGATCTACGAGCGCGGCGGCATCGTCTCCTCGGTCTGCCACGGATACTGCGGCCTGCTCAACACCCGGCTCTCCGACGACTCCTATCTCATCGCCGGCCGCAGGATGACGGGATTCGCCTGGACCGAGGAGGTCCTCGCCCGCGTCGACAAGCTGGTCCCCTACAACGCCGAGCAGAAGGCCAGGCAGCGCGGCGCGCTCTACGAGAAGGCGACACTGCCCTTCGTCTCCCACGTCGTCACCGACGGCAACCTCGTCACCGGCCAGAACCCGGGTTCAGCCAAGGCCACAGCGAAGAAGGTCGTCGAAGCCATCGAGCGCAACGCGTCGAGGGAGCGAGGCTAAGTCGAGACGCGGCCCTTCCACGACGGGGGGTCCCCGGATGGATGCCGCCGAAGGCCGCGCTCCATGTCAGCGACGGGACAGGGGACGTCGGCAAAGGTGAACGAGCACGCGGACGCGGGGCCCGAGTCGTGCATCCGGACGACTTCCGCATACTCCTCGACCACCGCCACCCAGTGCGGCCCCGCAGGGCAAAGCCCCGCCCAGGCCGCGGCAGGCCGCGAACCGAAGGCCACGGCCACGACTCCCTCTGAGTTGCCGACGTCACCCCACCCGACGTGCGCCGGCGGGGACGACGAAACGGCCGGGCGGCCAATCACCCGTCCGCGCCCGTCGGCCTCGCCTGACCGCCAGTGCTCCCCGTCAGACCGGCACCGCCACCGGCCTGCCTGCCGGGGGCCCGAGACGGTCCCCCTGCGAAGCTCTCGGACGCACTCATGGTCAGCAACGGATTACCTGTCTCGCGCACAGACTCAGTGAGCGTTTTCAGCGCTGCCTCTCCAAGGTGAGGACAGCTTTGGCGATGACGGTCATGCGGTTGGGGCTGATGCGCGATCTTCGGAAGATCTGCCAGGGCTTCAGCCGTGCCATGCCGCGTTCGACCGGTGCCCTCGCCGCGGCCAGTGTCTGATTGACGGTGCGTTGGGTGAGGGTGAGTTCCCCGCCCGGTGGCCGTTTGAGTCCGGTGGTGACCCAGGGGCCGGCGCCGGTGTAGGCGCGGTCGGCGAGGATCGGGACGCCCTGACGCTCGCAGATCCGGATGCTGCGATGGGTGCGGGCTGCGGTGAGGTCGTGAGTGCGGCCCGGCAGCGCCGGCGAGATCCACAGGATCTCACCGGCGGGGTCGGTGACGACCTGAACGTTCACGCCGTGCCGGCGGTGCTTGGCCGAGTAGTCCGCCCGGCTGTCACCGACACGGTCGCACTCGGCGAGAGTGCCGTCCAGCAGGACGAACTTCGGATCGTGCTCGCGCAGAGACTTGAGCAGGCCCGGGGCCCGGTCGGCGAGCAGGCCGGTCACGGCGGTGACATACGCGTGAGCGGTGCCGACGGACATCCCGAAACCGGACGCGATCCGGGTGAGGGTGTCGTGGCGGCGCAGGTACACCAGAGCGACGAGCGCACGCTGGTGCGGCGGGAGCTTGCAGCGGCGCTCACCCTCGCGGGTGACGATGAGCATGGTGACCCACTCGACCAGGGCGTGAGGGAGGTCGAGTGCGGCAGGATAGGAAACCAACAGGGCTCCTGCGCCGGTGGGTTGAGACGTCGAACACCTCCCTCAACGGCACGGGAGCTTTGTGCGTTGCGGCCCTCACCTCGACCTGACCGGCGTCACCCGATCAGTGGCCACGCTGAAAACGCTCACTGACAGATCATTGAGGGAGATAGGCCCTCGTCACCGTGGCGGCCTGCCCGCCGGGGCGAGTTCGGTGAGGGCCCCGACAGCACGGTCGATCTCGGCCTCGGTGTTGTAGTAGTGAGGTGAGAGCCGCACCAGCGGGTGGACGTCCCGGTTCTCGGTGTCGAACTGGGTCTGCGCCGGGTTCGTGACGCTGACGTTGATGCCCTGCGCGGTCAGGGCGGCCGCGGTGTCGGCCGCGGCCATGCCGTCGACCTTGCAGGTGACGATGGCGCACCGCCGCGCGCCGAGATCATGGGTGTTGACGCCGGGAACGGCGTCGAGACCGTCGCGCAGACGTGCGCCGAGGGCGAGGGCGCGCCGCCCGATTTCGTCGATGCCGAGGTCCATAGCCTGCTGGACGGCGGCGCCGAGACCCAGCGTGTTGGCGTAGCTGACCTCCCAGGTCTCGAAACGCCGGGCGCCGTCGTGCCAGGTGAAACCGCGCCCGCCGTCCCAGGTGGCCGACGCCGTCTCCGCCACGTACGGCTCCAGGCGGCCGAGCGTCTCGCGGCGGACCCACAGGAAGCCCGTGCCGCGCGGGCCGCGCAGGAACTTGCGGCCCGTGGCGGTGAGCATGTCGCAGCCCAGCTCCGTGACGTCCACGGGGAACTGCCCGACCGACTGGGTGGCGTCGAGGAGGAAGGGAACGCCGGCGGCACGGGTGACGCGTCCGATCTCGGCGACCGGGTTGACCAGACCGCCGCTGGTCGGCGCGTGGGTGACGCCCACCAGCTTGCAGCGGTCGTCGATCAGGTTCGCCAGGGCGGTGGTATCGAGTTGACCGGACGCGTCGTCGGGGACGACAACGACCTCGGCACCGGTGCGCCGGGCTGTCTGCAGATAGGCCAGAACATTGCTGCCGTACTCGGAACGGCCGGTGAGGATGCGGTCGCCCGGCTTGAAGTCCATGGAGTAGAACGCGGCGTTCCAGGCGTGGGTGGCGTTGTCGAAGAGCGCGATCTCGTCCGCCCGGCCGCCCACCAGCCGGGCGATGTGCTCGTGGACGGCGTCGATCCGTTCGCGTTCCTGATCGGCGGCCTCGTAGCCGCCGATCGCGGCCTCCAGTTCCAGATGGGAGGTCACGGTCCGGAGCGTGCCCCGGGACAGCAGACCCGCGCCCGCGTTGTTGAGGTGGAGCCGGTTCGCGGTGCCCGGGGTGTCCCGGCGTAGCGCTTCGATGTCCATACTCCCCATCCCGATTCCCGTCCGGTGCGGCGCCGTTTCGGCTCACGGCTCCCGGGCACGCTCCCAGTGGATCACGGCGCGGTCACCGCGGTCGAGGTTGCGGTCCGTCCGCCCGCTACGCGAACGGGGCCAGTTCGGCGGCCAGTTCCTCCAGGCCGTCCGCCTGCCAGTCGAAGGTGTCGGTGTCCTTCGGCGGGTCTCCACCGGGGCGGTGCACATAGGCCGTGCGCATGCCTAGGGCCTGGGCGCCCCGGAGATCCCAGGCGTGGGCGGCGATCATCACCGTACGCTCCGGCGGGCAGGCCGCGGTGTCGAGGGCGAGCTGGTAGACCGCTTTCAGCGGCTTGAATGCGCGGGCGTCCTCCGCCGAGAGCGCCTGGTGCCAGCGCAGCCCGGTGTGGGCGTTGAGGCGGAGCAGATCCGCGCGGGCGGCGTTCGTGAGACCGATGACCGGGAACAGGCGCGCGAACGCGGCGAGACCGGTAACGGAGTCCTCCCAAGGGGCCAGGCGGTGGGAGGCCGTGGCGAGACGCCGCAGGGCATCAGGGTCCGTGAGCCCGGTATCGCCGGCCACGCGCTCGACGGCCTCGCTGTCCAGGACCGTGGAGTTCGCGTAGGGCCGTTCGCCGTTCGCGATACGACGCTGTTCATGGGCGACGTGCTCCTCCCAGCCGGCGAGCAGCCGGTCGGCGGCCGCCTCGCCCGCGGAGGGGAACGCTTCGCGGATCGCGGTCCGCAGCCCGCCCGGTTGATCGACCATCGTGCCGAGGACGTCGAAGACGGCGACCTCGATCCTGCTTGCCGGAGTCATCGTCCCGCCCCTTTCCGAGCCCGGGCGTCGCGCTACGCGATCGCCGTCCCCGGCAGGCTGGCCTGTCGGCGGGCACAGAGACGCGATGGGGCCAATCGAGGGCGTGTCCTTGGGCGGGCGGGGCCACGGAGCCGGGGGCGTCCTACCGGTCAGGGCGGGTCCGCGAAGGGCCACCGTCGAGGCACCCGCGTTCGATTCCTGCGTTGCGGACGCTATCGCCTGTATACCGCTGGGTGTACCGTTGGCGAGGTGACCATCAGTAGTGAAACCCAGGCGACGAGGACAAAGCGTCGGGGTGCCCACCATCTGACGCCGGCCGGCGTGAAAGTCCTCGAAACGGCCTCCCGGCTCTTCTATGATCTCGGGATCCGGGCCGTCGGCGTGGAGGCGATCGCGGAGCAGGCGGGCGTCACGAAGAAGACGCTCTACGACTGCTTCGGCTCCAAGGACGATCTCATCGTCGCCTATCTCCAGGCCCGGGACGGCCTGTGGAGGTCCATGCTGGTGAAGCACGTCAATGGCCATGAGGGGCCGCCGGGTGAGCGGATTCTCGCCACCTTCGGCGCGCTGCAGGAGTGGTCGACCGAGCGGAACAAGCGGGGCTGCGCCTTCATCAACGCGTCGGTGGAGCTGGCCGAGGACCACCCGGCCCGGGAGGTCGCACGGCAGCAGAAGGCGTGGTTCCTCGGCTTTCTGGAGGACCTCGCGCGGGAGGGCGGTGCCCAGGCGCCCGGCGATCTGGCCGCCCAGGTGCTCATCCTGCACGAGGGAGCCTGCATCGCGGGTCCCATGGGTTTGGTGGACCGAGCCGTGCGTCAGGCGGAAGAGGTGGCGGCCGTCCTCATCGAGCGGTCGCTCGCCGCCTGACGCCGGGCACCAGGCGCCGGGATGAGCGCTTCAGGCGACGAGAGCCGCCTCGGTCTCCGCCCGGTCCTCCCCCTGCTGTGCGGCCGCGGTCCCGCCGTCCAGTTGCCGGCAGAGGTCGGCCGCGTAGACGCGTAGGAGATCGTGCATCAGGTAGTGGCGCTCGTCCTGCTGCCGGATCAGGTGAGCGCTCGCCAGATCGCGCAGCAGCCGTACGGCCTCGGCGTGGCTGACCCCCGCGGTGACCGCAGTGGCCGCGACGTCGATCACCTGGCCGGGCAGCAGCCCCAGCAGCCGGAATATCCGTGCGCTCGGCTCGTCGAGGGCCCGGTAGGACGCGTCGAACGTATGGCGCAGGGTCACGTCCCCTTCGGCGAGGGCCAGCCGGGCTTCCTCCGCCTTGAGCTCCGCGGCCAGCCGGTCGGCGCTGGGGTGCTGGCAGCTCACAATGTTCTCCGCCGCCAGCACCAGGGCCAGGGGCAGCCGCCCACACCGTTCCGCCAGCACCGTCAGTGCGGCGGGGTCGGCGTCCGCTCGCGCGTCCCCGATCATGGCACGGAGCAGCATGGCGGCCTCCGGGCGGCACAGTTCCGTCATCGGCAGGGTGGCCGCGTCCACCCTGGACAGCAGGCCGGGAAGGCGCGAACGGCTGGTCACCACGACGGCGCTGCCCGGTGAGCCGGGCAGCAGATGGTGCACCTGCTGGGCGTCGGCGGCGTTGTCCAGGACCAGCAGCACCTCGCGCCCGTGCAGATAGGAGCGGAAGGCGGCGGCCCGCTGATGCAAGTCGGCCGGCAGGCGCTCACCGGGCACCCCCACCGCGTGGAGCAGATGCCCCAGGACGTCGAACGGGTCGGCTGCCTCTCCCGGTTCGGGGCCTTCGAGGTCGACGAACAGCTGCCCGTCGGCGAAGCGGCCGTCACAGACCGCCTGGTGTGCCCACTGGACGGCCAGGGCGGTCTTGCCGACGCCCGGCGGACCGTTGATCACCGCGACGGGCACGGCGAGGGACCGGTCGTCCCCGAGCCACTGGCTCAGCTGCTTCAGATGACGCCGCCTTCCTGTGAAGAAGCGCTTGGCCGCCGGAAGTTGGGCCGGATGAACCCATCCGGGGCTCGGCCGGGAGGCGGCTTCGAGCGCCGTCGCGATGGCGGTGAACCTGCTCCCGGAGTCCAGCACCCGGTCGCAGGCCGCCCCGAGAACCACCGACGGCGTGCGCTTGCCGTTCTCCACCTTGCTGAGATGCCCTCGGTTGAAGTGCACCAGGCCGGCCAACTGCGTGAGCGAGAGCCCGCGCCGCTCGCGGTGGGCCCGGAGCAGGTGGCCGAACGTTCCTGGCGAGTCGGCACCGCACGGACAGTCCGGACCGCTTGGTCCCGGTCGGCTTCCTGCGCTGTCCTGCACTGAATTCCGTAACACTGCGAACTCCCTGAAGTCGTAGGACCGCGCCGTGGCTCCTGAGCGGCGCAGGTCGGCCGAGTGGTACTGCCGCTCAGGGCAGCGCCAGCAGATCGTCGAGCGTAGGGAAGCGGGCGGCGATGTCGCCCGGGGGGAATCGGACACCGGGCCGGTCGCCCGCACAGAGGAAGCGGACAGACGTGTAGCAGGGGGTCGCTCCGGCATCGAACCAGTGCCCCGTACGGCTGGGCACCGAAAGCAGGTCACCGGCCGTGCAGACCAGTGCGTAGACCTGGCCCGCGGCATGGAGGTAATGACAGCCGACACCCGCCACCAGAAAGCGCACCATGTCCTCCTCGTGCAGATGCCGCCGACGGAACTTCTCGCGGTTCGCCCGTGACCTCTGCGGCCCGGGACCGGCCGACGCGGGGGTGAGGCGTTTGATGTCGACGGCCTGGTAGCCGTTCTCGGCGCTCACATGGTCGATATGGCTCCGGTAGGCGTTCAGAATCGTCGCGTCATCTGCGTCGACGGGAATCCGCCGGGCGGCGCGCCATCGGGAGAAACGCACCCCGACCCTCAGCAGTTGGGTACGTATGACCTCCGGGTCCTCCGACCGCAGCTGCACCGCGCCGGGGTCGCAGGCCGACATGACCTGTAACAACGTCACCAGGCCTTCCCCCGGGCCTCCTCGGGGCCGGCGGCGGGCGCCGACCGCAGGACGCGACCGAGTTCCCTGATTCGCTCCAGCCCGGACAGCGCTTCGTCCGGGCTCCGGCCCCAGGTGAAGACGGCAGAGCCGCCGAACAGCACGGCGGCCACGGGGCCGGAGAGGTCGATGAGCTTCTCCAGGTCGGCCACGTCGTCACGCCCGGACGTGCTCCGCCGGCCGGGGGCGACCGTCAGTACCGTCGCGCCGACCGCCTCCGCGAGAGTCACGGTGGTGGGTTCGCGCGTGTGGATCACGGCACCGCCGCCCGGAAGCTGCCGGTGAATCGCGAGATGTGCCGGGGTCTCGGGGGGCGGCCAGGCGAGCTCCCCGAGCAGCGGCAGCCCCTCCTCCGCGTCGATCAGCACGGCGTTCCGGTCGGTCCGGGGCGATTCCCCGCCCTCCTCACCGGTCGAGATGACGACGGCCTCACCCGATCGCATCGAGACACAGCCGGAAGCCTGTCCCTGCGGATCGGACCGGTCCAGCGACCGACAGGCGAGCAGCACCAGTTCACGGTGCCGTTCGACTTCCTCGTGGACTCGTACGGGCTTCACGGACTCCCCCTAGCTGTCATGGCGGTGATGTCCAGGGACCATTCAGGTTCCTGCCCGGACACCGGGACTGGCACGCACGCCCCCAGAGCGAGGAGCGGCGACTATACCAACCGGTATAGCTACAAGCTAGGGAGTCGCTTCTCGCCGTGTCAACGGCGCCCCGGCGGATGGCCGGAAAGAGCCTCCGGCAGCCGATCCGACCGAGTCCCCTGCCCCTGGCGTGCGGGGAAGTGCAGATGCGGGTGTTCGCAGCGGACAGCGCCCCGCGGATATGACATCCATCTGTTCGCGGGCGGTTCGGTGGTGCTGCTGTTGCCAGTCGAGTGGCAACAGAGTTGCCCTGTACACGGATTGCGGGGCGGTGCGACAGTGAGGACGCCTTCATGGGAGGAGCAATGTCTCGTAGGGGCGCTATCCGGTGCACCAAGCATTTCTCTGGGCGCCGACCGGAATTCTTTGTACTGGCAGAGCTTTTGCCGTGTCGCAGGAGGCTGAGATGAGTTCACGTATCGACACCACGGAACTGGTTGTGTCCCCGAGCGAGTTCTTCCAGATCGGAAAGACAGAACGGATCCGGCCATCCGTGGAGATCACGCTGTCGGATCACTCCTACCTTCCGAAGGCGGACGATCCGCGAGCGGACTGGGTCGCCAGCGTCGCCGTGCCCGCGTTCAAGACCCTTGCCCGGATGGGCTTCCTCGCCCCGAAGTTCTGCACCATCGGCACCGGGGCCGGCCTGGACGTCCTGGCCGCCGTGGAGATCCTCCACTCGCAGTCGGTGGGCTTCACGGATCTGCACGAGGACGTTCTCGAGCACGCGCGGCAGAACATCCGCGGCAACCTCCTCGCCCAGGACATCGAACTGATCGGAGGTGCCGGGGACATCCTCGCGCCGCTCGCCGGCAAGGTCGCGCAGGTGGACGTCGTCTACGAGAACCTCCCCAATATCCCCATGGCGGGCGCCGGCGACCTCGACGACGGCCAGACGAGTTCGACGTTCATCGAGGAGCGGAGTGAGGAGGTCCCCGGCTTCGCCGAGAAGAATCTGGTCACCCTGCACTACCTCGCCCTGCAGCAGGCACACCCGATCCTCCGGGTCGGAGGCCGGGTGCTCTCGTCGATCGGGGCGCGTGTGCCGCTGTCGGAGATCCTGGCGCTGTCCAGTGCCGCCGGGTACAACGGCGGCATCCTGACCTACACCTGGAAGATCCAGTCCGAACCCCTGGACGTCGTGGGGGGCTACGCCCGGTGGGAGCGGGAGGGGCTCGGGCCGTTCCACTTCTACCCGGTCGACGTCCTGCGAGAGGTTTTCGCCGGTCTCACGGTCGCGGCCGCCGGTGCGCAGGCCCTCCAGCTGGAGAAGGAACTCGCGCCTCACGAGATATCGGCGGTGGACGCCTTCACCCGGGTGGAGAGGGGCGAGAAGGTCGGTCACACCGTGGCCATCCTCGACTCTGTGAAAATCCCTGATTCCGCTCTCTGATCACGGAGCGCACCGACCGGCCGTCCACCGGCCCGCTATCCCGTCACCTTCCTGACGCCGCTGACGTAAGGACTCAGAATGAATGTTCAGTCGGTCATCGGCAGAACGCCTCTGGTGGAACTGACCACGTTCGATGTTCCCGTCGGCGTTCGCCTTTTCGCCAAGCTCGAATTCCTGAATCCGAGCGGCAGCATCAAGGACCGCATGGTCAGTCACATACTGGCCGACGCCGAGCGCCGCGGCCTGCTCCGACCGGGCGGGACGATCGTCGAGAACACCTCGGGGAACACGGGCGCGGCGATCGCGATGATGGCGGCCACACGCGGATACCGCGCCGTCCTCACGATGCCGGACAAGGTCAGCGACGAGAAGCGGGACGCCCTGCGTGCCATGGGCGCCGAGGTCGTCGTCTGCCCGACCTCGGCCGCTCCCGGCTCGGCGAAGCACTACGTGACCTGCGCCCGGCGCATCCACGCCGAGACACCGGGCTCGTTCATGCTGAACCAGTACGACAACCCCCTCAACGCCGAGGCCCACTTCCGTTCCACGGGTCCGGAGATCCGGGAGGCGCTCGGCGACTCCGTGACGGCGTTCGTCGCCTCGGGCAGCACCGGCGGGACGATCTCCGGGATCTCCCGCTGTCTGAAGGAACAAAACCCAGACGTCACCTCGGTGTTGCTGGACCCGGTCGGCTCCATCTACCACCGCTACTTCCACGACGGGGTGGTCGACCCCACCGAGATCGCCCCGTACTTCGTCGAGGGCGTCGGCGAGGACCACCTGGCCGAGTGCATGGACTTCTCGCTCATCGACGACGTCATTCGGTTCTCCGACGCCGACGCCTTCGCCACGTGCCACCACCTGGCCCGGCGCGAGGGCCTCGTCTGCGGGGGGACGGCCGGCGCCAACGTCTGGGGCGCCGTACGCGTGGCCCGCTCGCTGAAGGGACCGGCCGTCGTCGTCACCGTGCTCCCGGACAGCGGGAGCAAGTACATGTCGAAGATCTACAACCCGAACTGGCTGAAGGAAAACGGCTTCAGCGCCGGGGACACCTCCGAACGGAGAAGCGCTCTGTAATGGGAAGCACGCCGAAGAATGTCATCGCCGCACTGACGGCTGCCCTCCTGTGGGCTTTCGCCTTCGTCGCCCCGGCCGCAGTGCGACCCGCGAGTGAACTGCTCCTGGTGACCGGACGCTACTCCCTGTTCGGCCTCTGCGGACTCTACGTCCTGTGGAGGGGCCGGAAGCAGCTGAAGCTGATGCCCGTGCGGAGAGTCTTCTTCGGCCTGTGGATCGGTTTCGTCGGCTACTTCGTTTTTTACATCTGCGTCTCGTATTCGGCGACCATGGACAGCGGATTCATCACGGCCGTCGTCGTCGGATCGTCGCCGATCACCATCGCGGTGGCCGGGAACTTCGCCGAGAAGCGCATGCCCTGGCGCGAGCTGATCGCTCCCGTGGTCCTGATCATCATGGGTCTGGGGCTCCTCAGTGTCTCCGACCTCATCTCGGGGAAGGACCTCGAAGGCGTCAACGACTCGATCTTCGCGATCCTGCTCGCGATCGGCGCCATGCTGACCTGGTCCTACTTCGTGGTCCGCAACGCCCAGTCGCAGCGCACCTGGGAGATCAAGCCCGACCCCACGCTCTGGGCCGGACTCGTGGCCATGGGGGCCGGCGGCGCCTCGATGGTGCTACTGCCCTTCGCTATCGCCTCGACTCCCCCCGAGACGTTCGAACCGTATCCGCTGTTCAAGATCATCGCGTGGTGTGTGTTCCTCGGGGTCATCGCCTCGTGGTGGGGGACCCTGATCTGGGTGAAGGCCGCACAGGGGATTCCCGTCCCCCTCGTCGGCCCGCTCCTCGCCACGGAGACCATCTTCGGAGCCATCCTCAGCCTTCCCGTGGAAAACCGCCTGCCCACCTGGTCGGAAGTGACCGGAGCACTGTTCGTCCTCGCGGGCATCGCCGTCTACATGCTCTTCGACGTGAAGAACTCCCGACTGCGTGTCCGGGACCGCCGGGACGCGGAAGGCGACGGCAACAAGAAGGCGGACGCGTCAGAAGTACCTGCCCCTACCTGAAGGATGCCGCCGAACGGTGACCACCGTGTCCCTGTCCGTCGGCCCGACCCGACAGAGAGGTAATTCCATGAGCAGCTCTTTCACGAACATCAAGCAGTCGCACGTCTTCTTCGAAGACGCCCCCGGGCTGAAGAACTACTACGAGAACTGGGCGACGGGCTACGACGCGGACCTCGCCGACCAGAAATGGATCGCGCCGCGGGTCGCCGCGAACTTCGTGCACCTGCTCGCCTCCGCCTACGGAACACCGCAGACCGAGATATTCGACGCCGGCTGCGGCACCGGCCTCGTCGGCAGCGTCCTCCGGACGCTGGGAACGTACGAGATCGACGGCGTCGACCTCTCCGAGAACATGGCCGCCGAGGCACGTAAGACCAACGCCTACCGCAAGGTCTACGGCGGTGTGGACCTCTCGGTGCCGGAGCGGGACGAGCGGCTGTCCCAGTACGGCATCGTCGTCAGCAGCGGGGTCTTCACCCTCGGCCACGTCCGGCCGCCGGCGCTGCTCACCCTGATCGAGTACGCCAGGCCCGGCGGGCTGATCTTGGTCTCCACCCGGGGCTCCTACGCCGCGGAGACCGGCTTCGAGGAGTTCGCGCTGTCACCGGAGGTCGCCGCGCGCACCACGCTCCTGTTCAAGATGCCGGACGCCGGCTACATCGCCGAAGAGGGCGCCGACTACTGGGTGTTCCGCAAGAACGTCCCCACGTCGTAGCGGCCGGCGCCACCGTCCCCATCCGCCATATCTCTGGAGCTCCCATGTCCCGCACCCTCTTCACCTCGGAGTCTGTGACCGAGGGGCACCCTGACAAGATCGCCGACCAGATAAGCGACACCGTTCTCGACGCACTGCTCAGCCGCGATCCCGCCGCACGCGTCGCGGTCGAGACGCTGATCACCACCGGCCAGGTCCATGTCGCGGGCGAGGTGTCGACCACCGCCTACGTCGACATCGCGCACCTGGTGCGGCAGAAGATCATCGACATCGGGTACGACTCGTCCGCCAAGGGCTTCGACGGGGCGTCCTGCGGTGTGTCGGTGTCGATCGGCGCGCAGTCACCGGACATCGCGCGGGGCGTCGACTCGGCGTACGAGCGGAGAGCGGAGGGCGAGCGGGACGAGCTCGGCGAACAGGGCGCGGGCGACCAGGGCCTGATGTTCGGATACGCGACCGTCGAGACGCCCACGCTCATGCCGCTTCCGATCGAGCTGGCGCACCGCCTCTCCCGGAGGCTGGCGGAGGTCCGCAAGGACGGCACCGTCCCCTATCTGCGACCGGACGGGAAGACCCAGGTCACCGTGGAGTACGTCGGGAGCCGCCCGGTCCGGCTCGACACCGTGGTGGTTTCCTCGCAGCACGCGGGCGACGTCGACCTGGACGGCGCTCTCACCCCCGACATCCGCGAGCACGTCGTCGAGCACGTGCTCACCGGACTGGCGGAGGACGGCATCAAGGTGGAGACGGACGACTACCGGCTCCTGACCAACCCGACCGGCCGTTTCGAGATCGGGGGCCCGATGGGGGACGCGGGCCTCACCGGACGCAAAATCATCATCGATACGTACGGGGGCATGGCCCGTCACGGTGGTGGCGCGTTCTCCGGTAAGGACCCTTCCAAGGTGGACCGTTCAGCGGCCTACGCGACGCGCTGGGTCGCCAAGAACATCGTCGCGGCGGGTCTCGCGGCACGCTGCGAGATCCAGGTCGCCTATGCCATCGGAAAGGCCGAGCCGGTGGGGCTGCTGGTTGAGACCTTCGGCACGAACACGGTCGCCGTGTCCAGGATCGAGGCGGCCGTCCGGCGGGTCTTCGACCTCCGTCCGGCCGCCATCATCCGGGATCTCGACCTGCTGCGGCCCATCTACGCCCGGACCGCCGCCTACGGCCACTTCGGCCGTGAGCTGGAGGAATTCACCTGGGAACGCGCCGACCGCGCCGACGCCCTGCGGGCGGCGGTCGCGGCCGGCTGAGGGCGCCGGCCCCGGGTCCTCCCGTTCGTTCGGCCGACGGTGCGCGGCTCCCCCCGGGCCGCGCACCGCCGGCCGACGCCGCCTTCTCCCTCGCGCGCCGCGTCCACCACCGGCCACAGCTTCAAGGAGCGCCGTCCATGCGTATCGCCGTCACCGGGTCCATCGCGACCGACCATCTGCTGACCTTTCCCGGCCGCTTCGCCGAACAGCTGATCAAGGAACAGCTGGAGCGGGTGTCCCTGTCGTTCCTCGCCGACGCCCTTGAGGTGCGCCGGGGAGGCGTCGGCGCCAACATCTGTTTCGGACTGGGCCTGTTGGGGCTGGAGCCGACTCTCGTCGGCGCCGCGGGAGCGGACTTCGCGGAGTACGGCGCCTGGCTGCGGTCGCACGGCGTGGACACCTCCGCCGTCCGGGTCAGCGAATCCCTGCACACCGCACGGTTCGTCTGCACCACCGACGAGGACCAGAACCAGATCGCCACTTTCTACGCCGGCGCCATGGCCGAAGCCCGCCGGATCGACCTGGCGTCTCTCGCGGACCGGCCCGAACTGGTGCTCGTCGGCGCCGACGACCCCGAGGCCATGCTCCGGCACACCGCCAATGCCCACCGCCTCGGCATCCCGGTGGCGGCCGATCCCTCGCAGCAGCTGGCCCGTCTCGACCGCGACCAGGCCCGTCAACTGGTCGACGGGGCGCGATGGCTGTTCACCAACGAATACGAGGAGGCACTGCTCGTCGAACGCACCGGATGGTCCAAGGCCGGCCTCCTCGACCGCGTCGGCACCTGGATCACGACCTTGGGCGCGGACGGGGTCGTCCTGGTCCGTGGCGGCGCACCGGCACTGCGGATCCCGGCCGTGCCCGCGGAGCGGATCGCCGATCCCACGGGTGCGGGGGACGCCTTCCGCTCCGGCTTCCTCGCTGGTACGGCATGGGGGTGGCCGCAGGAACAGGCGGCGCGACTGGGCTGCGCGCTGGCCACCACGGTGCTCGAAGCGATCGGCACCCAGGAGTACAAGCTGGCCCCGGCCGATCTGACAGCGCGCATGGAACGCGCCTACGGCCCCGACGCGGCGCGCACTGCGGAACCGCGACTTGCCGAACTCCGCTGACGCGGACAGTCGCCGTCAGCAGGTTGTTGCTATACAGGTATGTATAGTTCTTGTCAGGAGCCTTCCCGTAGCCCGGACCCGAGCCACGACTCAGGGAGATGCCTGATGCGGACACTGCTTCACAAAGCCTGGAACCTGTTGCGGGACATCGCGTACGGCGTCAATGCGGGGCACGCCATCAGACTGGGGCTGAAGGCTCCCGCCGACAGGCGCTGCGAGACGTCGTCCTGACGGTCGCGCGCCACTGAGAGGTCCCGCCGACCACACCGTTCCGGAGGCGGCCGGGCCGCGGAAGACTGCGGCCGCTCGCATGCCACTCGCGGCCGTCGACGGTCCGCACCATCGCCCCGGACACCCCTCCGTCACTGCGAAAACGCCCCGGACTCGCCGGTCCAATCGGCCGATGATTCGTAACACCCGAGGCGAGGCTTGCGCGGAATGCAGCCCTGCCTGGCCTGCCTGATGCTCCCAGCGAGACGGCCTTTCGCCCTCGATGAATCGAGTCGACGGGGTCGGCACGCGACCTGCACCATGCGGCTCAGGTTCCTGGATCACCCACGCCTCGCTCCAGGCGCTTCGCGCAACCACGCTGCTCTGCTGCGCTAACGAGTTGGTGCGTGATAGCGGGTGAGGCGTCGTGCCTGGCAGGTGGCATGATCCGGTTGTGGTGATCATGGTCAATCGGGCGGTGCTGGCGCATCGGCTGTTCACGGGGGCCTCTCGGCGTCATCTCGCTCGTCTGATCGAGGAGTTGGCCGTTCCGTGGCGAGCCGGTATCGAAGGCCGCCGCCATGCTGCACGAGGCGGAGCCAGGAAGCGGGCCGCTGGTGCCGGCGCCCGTCACCAGTTGGTGTTCGTCGACCGGCTGGTGGCCACGCTGATCCACCTGCGACACGACCTTCCGCACTCGGTCCTGAACCTGCTGTTCGGCGTCGACCGCTCCACCATCACCCGGGCCGTCCAGGGGATACGCGCGCTCCTGGCCAAGACGCCGCCGACGGTGTCGGCGGTGGCGGTGGCCGTCAGACCCTCGTGGCGGGCCGGCGCCGGGTCGCGATTCGCCGGGCGGGAGCCGGGCGGCGTGCGGACGACGGCGCGCGGGGGCTCCGGCGCCCGTGCCGAGGACCGCCGGAGGCGTCAGTGGTCGCCACCGTCCGCGACGGCCACCAGCAGGACCCGGGTGCCCGGGTCGGTGGCACGCCAGCGGTGGCGTACGCCGCCCGCGAGGTAGAGGGTGTCGCCGCGACCCGGTAGGGAGCGGAGTCCCGCAGTGAGGTCGTCTCGCAGCGCTCGGACCGCTTGGAGCAGGTACACGGAGTGGGCGGGCAGCC